>CALRUV010000019.1:0-24969 GCA_943371455.1 Chitinophaga pinensis
ATGAGTTTCACACGGTCTTCCACCCCAAACTTTTTGGCAGCTTCCATCACTTCTTTGCCGTAATTAAATTCATTCAAACCAGCAATCACCAATTCATAATCGTTATCCAATAATAAAGGGGGTAACACATGAAAGTTTTTCCTGGGTTGTACCAAACCTATGGTAAATAAAAAAGGTTTGGCAGGCTCGTATTTTGGGTTATTAAATTGAGGAAATTCATTTACAGTGCAGCCCAATGGTATTGCCAGTGTTGGCTTATTACCCAGATCTAAGTGTTTGTTAGCTTCGTCTATTGCAAATTGAGAAATACCGGTAATAAAATCTGCCCGGTTAATCCGCTCCTGTGTTTGCTTCAACAAGCGTTGGTTACGTTTTACGTTATTAGGCTCTTCTATCAGGTAACTAAAATCGTATAAGGTATAGAGCACTTTTGTTTTTTTATTAAATGGCCTGTACCATGACAACTGTGTTGTTACATGCCAAAGATCATATTGCCCAGTTCCAAATCGGTAATATTTATCTATGGATTTATGTTCCACATAGGCAGCATCAGCTCCAAAAATACCGAAATCCTTTTTTGGCAGATAGTAGTTCAATTGAAAATCCTCGGTTTTGGTTTTAGCCAATGCCTTACCTAAATTGATGCATACACTATACAAACCATTGAATGGATTATATTTTAATCGATGCATATCAACCAAAACCTGCTTCATGAACCTACCAATTTTGGGTAAAAATAAGCCTCCCCTGCTTCATTTAGCACGGTTTGCCCACAACAAATAGAAACTTTGTCAGTTTTCGGGAATTTGTACGGAAATTGTTGTGCATTATCTTCAGCATAATAAACTGCTTCATGAAAATACTACTGCAATACCTGAAACCACATAAAGGGCTTATAGCCCTGGCGCTTTTACTGGCGGCTATTAACCAGACCTTTTCTATGTTCGATCCCATGATATTCGGTAAGCTCATTGACCATTTTGCAAAGAATCCAAAAATTGCGCCCGATGGAAGCATCAGAAACGAAAGCCAGTATATCAACGGTATCATGAATATGCTATTATTACTAGTAGGAACGGCCATGGTAAGCAGAATTGCCAAAGCATTTCAGGATTATACAGTGAACGTAGTTATCCAAAAATTTGGTGCTAAAATTTTTACTGATGGATTGAAACATTCCATGCGTTTACCTTACCAGGAATTTGAAGACCAGCGAAGCGGTGAAACGCTTTCCATTTTGTCGAAGGTGAGAACAGATACAGAAAGATTCATCGGTTATGTGATCAATGTATTGTTCGGCATTATTGTAAGTGTTGTTTTTGTGTCCATCTATGCTACACGTTTACATTGGTCTATCGTACCCATCTATTTGGGAGGAGCTGTTTTGATTGCTGTTGTTACCAATCTGCTCAGTAAAAAAATAAAAATAATACAGAAAAATATTGTCAAAGAAACAACATCACTGGCAGGCTCAACAACAGAAAGCCTGCGCAATATTGAACTGGTAAAGAGTTTGGGACTAACCGACCAGGAAGTTAAAAGATTAAATACCAATACTTATAAAATATTAGGATTAGAATTACGGAAAGTAAAAAATATCCGGTCCCTCAGTTTTATCCAGGGCACCATGGTTAATTTTCTTAGACAGGTAATCACTTTTACTTTAATGTGGCTGATCTTTCGGGAAGTTCTAACAGTGGGACAATTAATCTCTCTCCAATTTTATAGCTTCTTTATTTTTGGACCGCTCCAGGAAATTGGTAGTATCATCATGAGCTATCGCGAAGCAGAAGCATCTCTCCAAAATTTCCATAACCTGATGGAGAAAAAAGTGGAACCCAGTCCGGAAGAACCGCAACAGGTAGGCATGATAGAAGAACTGGAATTTAAAAATGTTATTTTTAAACATACTACTGCGCAGTATAAAGCTTTGGATGGTATTTCCTTTGATGTTAAAAAAGGAGAGACCGTTGCTTTTGTTGGACCATCAGGTGCCGGAAAAAGTACATTGGTTAAATTATTGGTGGGCTTATACAGACCGCAGGAAGGTGCTATTTATTATAACGGTATTGATGGCAATGATATGCGTTTTGATGAATTACGCAACCAGATTGGATTTGTAACCCAGGATACCCAGTTATTTGCAGGTACTATTCGCGAAAACTTACAATTTGTTTTTCCTGATGCAACAGATGCTGATATCAAAGAAGCCTTACACAAAGCCAGTTGCGATAATCTTTTATCGAGAGCCGAAAAAGGCATGGATACCATGATTGGTGAAGGTGGCTTGAAATTAAGTGGTGGAGAGAAACAAAGACTTTCCATTGCACGCGCCTTACTGCGACATCCGCATTTATTGATTTTTGATGAAGCCACTTCTTCTTTGGATAGTATTACCGAAGAAGAAATCACCAATACCATCCGCAGGATCTCCAAAGAAAAAGAACAGATCACAGTTATGATTGCTCACCGTTTAAGTACGATAATGCATGCAGACAGGATTTATGTACTGGAAAAAGGTCAGGTTGTGGAAACAGGCAGTCATGAGGAATTATTGGCTGAAAAAGGGCTCTATTATGCCATGTGGCGTCAACAGATAGGCGAAAGGAAATCGATGGCTGTGGCGGGGTAGGGTGCTAGGTGCTGGATTTTAGATGCTGGATGCAGGATACTGGATACTGGATAATGGATTCTTGATTCTGGAAAGTGAATTCTTGAACCTTGTTTCTTGAACCTTGACATATTCTAATGCTAAAATAATACCAAATCTGAAATCCGTAAAATCTCTAATCAGCCAATCCATTAATCCTTAATCCTTATCAAACTTCTTTTTAATATACTCCATAACCGAAGGATCTTCGAGGCCTTCCATATCGCTTAATTCGAGCTCAAGTGCTTTGGTACTTAATTGAATTTCTAATAAAGAAATGGCCAAAGATGCAGCAAAAGTGATCAAACTGATCGCGAATATAATATGCGCAACCACCATTGCCTCAATATAAATAAGGTACATGCAAAAAATACTGCTTAAAAATGTTAGCACACCCAATGCCTGCATATTTTTAATTAGCTTAAGCCGGTAACGGATATTTTTAATTTGCCCATGGATAATATGCTTTTGCTCATGACTTTGGTATTTATCATGCAGGCTTCTCACCCGATTTGACAAAGCCAGAAACCGGTTTGTATAGGCCAGCATGATAAGACTGATAGCCGGAAATAATAAAGCAGGGGTATTGATTGAAATATCCATACAGCAATTTACGATTTATTATCTGTATGAAAGATCCGTAATCCTTGTAGCCATTTTACGAGATAATAATTACCTATACCAGTTAAATTTTATTTTATACTAATCAAATTAATTATTTAGATTTGTCTAAATTTTAATTTAGCTGAATGAAAATACTGTGGTTATGGGGGGCATTGATGTTGTGCCAGCTGGCAAATGGTCAGAAAACGTCTACTGATCCTGTATTTGCTGGTATACTTAGGTGTAAGGAAGACAAAAGCGCATTGGCTAATGCCATGATTTACATAGCTAAACCAGCTACAAAAACATATAGCGATTCTAAAGGACATTTTAATTTTCAACAACTTAGTCCGGGTAAATACCAGGTGCGTATTAGTTTAATGGGATATCAAACCATCACAGAAGAAATCACAGTACCAGGAAATGCTGTTTTCCTTCTTTCACAAAAAGAAACAGAACTGGAACAGGTAGTGGTAACTGCAGTAAGCGGAAGTACAAAAATGAAAGCCACGCCCATAGCCATTTCAGTAGTATCTCAAAAGGAAATGAATCGAAGCAGTAGTTCTAATATCATTGATGCCCTGCTTAAATCAGTGCCGGGTATAAGTGCCATTACAACAGGTCCGAATATCAGTAAACCATTTATCAGGGGACTTGGTTACAATCGAGTGCTCACCTTATATAATGGCATGCGGCAGGAAGGTCAGCAATGGGGAGACGAACATGGTATAGAAATAGACGGCTATGGGATTGCCAAAGCGGAAATTGTAAAAGGTCCGGCAAGTTTAATGTATGGATCAGACGCTATTGCTGGTGTGGTAAACCTGATACCAGAAATACCCAATGATTCTAAGGGCCGTATTGCAGGTGATCTGCAAACAGAATACCAAACCAATAATGGCATGATGGGTTTCAGTGCTGGATTACACGCCAGGAACCAAAAATTCTACTGGAACTTCCGTACTTCCTTTAAACAGGCAAAGGATTATACCAATGCCCATGATGGAGCAGTTTACAATACTGGATTTCTTGAAAAAAATATATCCCTAATGGCGGGTTGGAACAATCTAAAATCAAATCACCAAATACAATTTAATTGGTACAATAATTTGCAGGAAATACCAGATGGAAGCAGGGATTCTGTAAGCAGGGCATTTACTTTCCAAACAGAAGAATCAGACAAAGACGATATTAGAAACAGGCCGCTGGTTGAGGCTGCAAATTATGCTTCATACCAAATTGCCAACATACACCAAAATATCAGTCATATCAGGCTATACCATAAAAGTGATTTTTACATTGGTGTTGGCAAAATTAATACCCTATTGGGTTTTCAGCAAAATACCAGGAATGAATTTAACCACCCAAGCTACAGTAATCAGGCTGGTTTAGCGGTAAGGTTGCAAACCATCAACTATGAAGCAAGGTATCAATTTCCCGAATTCCTGGGTTTACAAATAACCTATGGTTTCAATGGTATGTACCAGGTAAATAAAAACAGGGATGCTACTGATTTCCCGATACCTGATTATCGGTTATTTGATATCGGGCATTTTCTTTTTGCAAAAAAAGAAATACATCAAACCGTTTTTACAGCCGGCATCCGTTGGGATTACCGCCATATCCAATGGAATGATTTTTACACCAGAAAAAATAGTAGCACCGGATTTTACCAACAAACTGTTGTTCCAGATACGGCAGGAGCCATTTTGAATTTTGCAGCCTATCAAAAAACATTCAGCGGTTTTTCCGGCAGCCTGGGCTTGGTGCATAATTTTTCATCAGCTGTTATGCTGAAAGCTAATCTGGCCAGTGGTTACAGAAGTCCATCCATACCGGAGATCGGGTCTGACGGTCTTGATCCCGGGGCACATATCTATTATATCGGCAACCGAGCATTTAAACCGGAAATCAACTTACAGGCAGATTTGGGATTATTCTATACAGCAACTGATTGGGATGCGCATGTAGAATTATTCAGCAACCGAATTTATCAATACATATTTTTTAGAAAACTCTTTGATGCTAATGGTTTGCCACTGGAAATAATTCCTGGCAATTTCACCTATCAATACCAGCAAGGCAGTGCCTGGCTATATGGCGCTGAAGCCTCTATTAATGTACATCCTGTAAAATTACCCTGGCTAAGTTTTCAACAACATATAGCGGTAATTAATGGCATCAATACCAATCCTTTAACCAGAAAAGATTTTGGCAACCAGGCAAAATACCTTCCTTTAATACCTCCCTTAAAATCATTTCAAAGATTAAGGATAAACATGCAGCGCCCTTTTAAAAAGTTCACTGACCTGTTTTTTCAAACAGAAATTGAAATAGCAGCAGCGCAGAAAAGGTTTTATGCGGTAGACCAAACCGAAACAGCAACTGCAGGTTATACTTTGATAAACCTAAGTACAGGTTTTTCTTTAATCAATATAAAAGGAAGGGATTGGTGCAAATTTTTTATAAGTGCCAATAATATTTTTAACCTGCCCTATCAATCCCACCAGAACAGGTTAAAATATTTCGAATACTATAATAGACAGCCAAATGAAAATTCCGGTATTTATAATATGGGCCGGAACCTTTCCATGAAAATAATATTTAGCTGGCAATAATTTATTTGAGGTGTATATCAATAGGTACGTTTACTTTAAGACTAATGTTTCTGCCCATATTAAAAACGCCGCTTCTTTGCGAAACCACATTAACTGCTGCATATTTTAACCTGCTCAAATGATTCTGGTAAGCTACATCTGTTATATTATTCATAGATAGATGAATACCTAAAATAGTTTTGCCTTTCGAATTGGTGAAATCTGTACCAGCACCAAAATTGAAAACAGAATATCCTTCGGTGGGTGTTTCTGTTTGATAAGCAGTAAATATGCGGTTTTGAGTTGCTACATTATCCATTTCAAATTTTACATAAACATTTCGCAAACCCTTACCTGCTTTGTTGAATGCTGCACGCAACTCGCTTTGCAACCTTGGTGCGGGAATAAAAGGCAGTTTATTAGACCCTTCAAAACTTTCATTAAAATGTCCGGCTACCATTGAAAAACTATTTTCAAAATGCAACCAGTCGAATGGATGCGGATGTAAATCTAGTTTTACTTCAAAACCCAATAATGTAGCGGAAGACTGCCTGAATTTGAATGCACCGATATCTTCCCCACCCACATTTACCAAAGAATCGCCACCGCCAGTAGCTGAAAGTTTACTATAAAATATATAATTACTGATATGGTTGTAAAATGCATTCAATACAAAATTCATGTGCGGGTAATTGAATTCCACACCTGCATCTGCCTGAAAAGAAGTTTCGCTTTTGAGGTTATTATCGCCGTATTCATACCTGTTAGTTCCTTCATGCGCTCCGTTACTGGAAAGTTCGCTTACACTAGGAGCCCTGAAACCCCTTGCCAGGTTGAATTTCCAGCTGATCTGATCATTTGGATTATAACTCATCCCAATGCTACCGCTGATATTGGCAAAAGATTTGTTGAAAGAAGCAAACTTTAGATCTACCCCTTCTTTTAATTCTTTTCCAGATACTTTTCTTGTATCTGCACGCAATCCCCCACTAATCGTAAATTTCTCGCCAAATGATTTTTTGGTAAATACGAATGCCCCGGCATCAAACTGATCATATTCTGGAATGATGGTTTCAGCAGCAAGGTTTTTATTTTGCTGGTGCATTCCGGAAACACCTACAGAAGTTTTCCAGCCATTTATTTCAGCCAGATTTAACTGCATGTTGTAATTAACTGTTTTGAGATCAAAGTAAAGTACCGGAATATTGGGTGTAGTATAATCGCCCAATTCTCTTCTCTGGTTTCTCTGGAACCCAATATTCAATGCCAATCTGTTTTTCCCAATAGCGATATTATTATCACTGGCAATTTTAAAATGGGTCAGATGTTGATTAGGTGTAAATAAGTGCCTGCTATTTAATTCTTCTTCCGTAGCCATCCTTTCATCAGGTGTTTCGGCGTATATCAAAAACTTACCTGTAACGGTATCTCTGCTTCCTTCCACCATACCGAGATGCTGGTTAAAATTACTCACCAGTAAGTGGCTATAACCCCATGTTTTATTGATACCCAGATAGCCGCCAAAATTTCTTTCATAAAACCTGCTGTTGAATACTTTACCATCATATTGGTTACTATAATCTCCAGCCGACTTGGTTGTACCATATAAATTCCAGTTAAAACCGTTATTCAGGTGTCCGGCAAAATTGGCATTAGCACCGAATAAACCATTATTATCTACCCATGATCCCAGAAAATTAGCTTTGATGGTATTCCTTTCAACAGGCACATTCGTTATCAAATGCACCACACCAGCCATTGCATCACTACCATAAAATAAGGATGCCGGTCCTTTCAACACTTCAATTTTCTGAATACTATATTCATCAATTTCTATACCATGCTCATCGCCCCATTGCTGGCCTTCCTGCCTTACACCATCATGTACGGTTACAACCCTGTTATAGCCTAACCCACGTATCACAGGTTTGGAAATAGCCGGACCAGTAGCTAAACCAGCAACACCGGGCACTAATTGACCAATTGCATCAATAACATTCATCGAATTGGTTTGCAACAGTTCTGATTTTTTTACAATAGAAACCGGTTGTGCAGATTGGCGAACTTTTGTGGCAGATGCTACGCCTGTAACTGTTACTGCATCATTTTCAATAAATGATTCTTCCAGAGAAAAATCAGCAATTGCATTACCTGAAATATCAATGGATTGTAAAAGTGTACGATAACCCATAAAGGAAATCTCAACCAGGTATTTACCTGATGGAAGAGCTATTGTTTTATAATTTCCTTTGCTATCCGCTATGGTACCGGTTTTTGCTTCATGCAGGTAAATGACCGCTCCAGGCAAAGGTTTCCCGGTTTTTGCTTCTTTGATATGACCACTTAAAAAACTATTCGCAACCATAAGGTCATTTGCATAATAAGCGAAAGAATTATTCGTAGTAATAAAGGGTGCTGCTATAAATAAAAGAAATGTGTAGAGCGATAAACGTTTCATATATATAGAATAACAGGAAGCATATGCTATCCCGAATAAAAAATTAGTTTCTGTAAAAACCGTAACTAGTAAAAGCTACAGGCATCAATTCATTAACATGAAGGTGGACCTCTTAAACTATAAGAAAACGGTGGAGAAAGTTCATAGAAAGTAACCAGACGAACCTGGTATCTGTGAAATATGGGTAAAATAGTATTTGTATAACTGTTTTCATCTCCCAGAAACGGAGATTCTGCTACCAGGTTATCACACAAACAGTTGATGCTTGTTTTGGATAGTTGGTCTTGTGAAGAGTCATTGAGTGCCTTACCCGATCTTCCCTCTTTGTGATTGGCTACAATATTGTGCAGGCTTAGCCTTGGCGTTATACTGAATGCAAAAAGCACCAGAAAAAAGCCAGCTAAAAAATGTCGTATGAAAGGGAATCTGTGCACGTAAAATTGTTACAATGTTGCAAACATAACAATTTTTGATACAAATGATCAGCACTCATTGAAAATTGAGAAATTTTTATCACCCCTTATTAGAAAAAGATCCATAGATAATAAAATGCCAGTTTTAAAGCAAAAAATAGCATAATGGTGGTTGCCAGAAACACAACACCTAAATAGATCATGCAGCTGCAAGAACGCTATATTAAAAGGCTGATTATAGCTTATTTTACTTTGATCATGGCCCTTACCTGCTGAACAGCCATATTTTGTAACCTGGCATAATACACACCAGCTGGAAGTAACCCACTTTCAAAAACAACACTATAGGTTCCTGCCGTATATTCCTTATCGGTAAGATTGGCGATTACTTTTCCGGAAGCATCCATAATTTGTACCAATGTATGTCCGCCATCTGTTTTGAAACTGATCACCGTAGATCCTGAGAAAGGATTTGGATAATTACTGATGAGCAGTTCACCAGACATATTAATAGGTTTCTGACATCCACCGGCATTGATCAATGGCAGCATTTGAAAATTCTTGAGCATGATCTGCTGCAAATCAGCTTCATTTACACAAAGCCAGTTAGAAAGTACTGTTGCATAAATACTGCGGAAATCGTATTGAAAAGGCAGATTAGCATTAACTGCTGCATCGGAAGGGATAATAGGTGTATCACCCAAAACGCCGCCCATTACCGATTTTCCAAAAACAAATAAGGGTGCCGCTGAACCATGGTCAGTACCTACACTTCCATTACTTTTGATACGGCGACCGAATTCAGAAAAAGTCATCCCCAAAACCCTGTCATCCACCCCTAGAAATTTCAAATCGTCCTGAAATGCTTTGATGGCATCACTTACATTTTGCAGTAGTCTGGCATGCGCACCTGTGGTGGTATCCGTGCTATTAACCTGTGCCGAATGGGTATCAAACCCACCATAATTCACCATATAGATGCGAGTCTTTAATCCGCCTTTGATCAGCCTGGCAACAATTTTTAATTGATCGCCCAGCGAATTATTGGTAGGATAGCTCACCTGTTGAACCGTTTTTAAAGCGGCCTCTTTAATAACAGTAGCATATTGCTGTGTTTGCGCTGCAATAGTTCTGATATAAGTTAGCTCTTTACCCGCCGGTGTTGCCGGTGCAGGATCCTGGATACCATTGATCAGGTTATAAAAATTACTGGTATTGCTGATGCTCATCGCCATACTTACTGCCGGCCCTTGTAATGTTAAGGATGTAGAAGAGCCAATTTGTATGGCTAATGGGTCTGTCATGGTTGCATTGGGATAACCATTGGGATAATTGGGGTATTCATAATTCAAATATCTGCCGGCCCATCCTGTATTCACTTCTTTATTACTATCACTGGCACTCATCCAGATATCTGTTGCACGGAAATGAGAAAAGCTGGGCTGAGGGTAACCAACAGATTGCACTACTTTTAATTGACCATTCTTATATAACTGGTGTAACCCATTCATCGATGGATGCAAACCTGCTTTACCATTTAATGGCAATACTTTATTCTCAGGTATATAAATATTTTGACGGGCATTCACATAATTATTAAAATTTTCGATGGGTATTACCGTATTCAACCCATCATTTCCTCCATTTAATTGAATAATCACAAATACATGATCTGTTTCGGTTACAGGTAATAATAAAGATTGCATGATTGGCGAATCTGCACTGAATGCTTTGAATGAAAAGCCTCCTACCAATGATGGTATCACTACGCCTGCCGGTATTGTATTACGTAAAAAATCTCTTCTCTTCATCATCCTTGTTTTATGCCAGTTGGTATTCTGACAGGTTCATAAAATAGCGGAATAAATCACGCAATCTATTCTTAACAGTATTGGTATTACTGGTATTGCCGGGGTTAGTCAGGTAAGTATTCCAGGCATCTGTCCAGTAATAATCGGAAGACTGACCGCCCAATAAAATATCTACTTTCAACTGGGTTTTTGAAGCTGCAGAAATATCAATTCGGTAAATAATTTTCAATAAGTCATCAATCAATTTGTTCGGGTCGCTGGGATCGGGCAGTTGCAGAATGAAAGTAGCCGCATCAATCACCATTTTTTTACCGTTAAAAGTGTAACCATTCTGTATCAAGGTATCGGTTAACTGATTTCTTTTGGGTAAAGTATCACTGGTGATCCAGATTTCATAATACTGCGGTGCCTGGTAATAGGGTTTCCAACCACTTACATCAGGTGGGTCTCCAATACTTTGTTGAAGGTTAGCCGAAGCGCTTACCAGGTAATTGCAGAAACCATAATAAGTTTTATAATCTGAAACAGCCGGGAATATTATATTGTATTCTCTTACCAAACCAACTACCAGATCTACCGGACTCTTGATCTGGCAACCCTTTGCAAGGATATCAAAAAAGTGCTCGCTCTTTATTAAGGCATTCAATACTGGCTTTATTTCATAATTATTGGACCTGAAAATTTGAGCCAGTGGTGTGATAATAGTAGACTCAACTACATCATCAATATCATAATATACAAACCAACGATAGATTCGTCTGCACAAATATTTGGCTACTTCCTCAGTGGCAAAAATCATATCCAGCAAAGCATCCAATTCCTTTTCTCCTGCATCAGGACCCGTTTGCCCCTGAATAATGGTGTTATTATAAAAAGCAGAAAATTGTTTATTGGTTTTATCATGTCTGCTTTCTACAAATTTAGAGGATATATTAAGCGTATCATTTCTCCAACCGGTTAATACCTGGGCAGATGCTCTCACATCTTCTTCAGTATACAAAGAGGCCGGACCTTTACCACAACAGAAAAGTTCCTGTAACTCCCTACCATAATTTTCATCCGGTGCCTTATTACTGTTATCTTCTCCATTCAAATACACCAACATAGCAGGATCTATAGTTATAGCTTTGGTTAATGCTTTAAAATTACCCAAGGCAGAGCTGCGCAATAAAAGGTGGTGCTTGTAAACAAATTGCGCATTGGAGATCACACTGGTTTCTGTTGCAAAATGGTTATGCCAGAAAAGAGTCATTTTTTCCAAAATACTCCTGTCCTGGTGTATCATCACACCCATCCACCATTTTTTGAACGATTGTCTTCTGAGAGAATTTACGGTTCCATCATTGTTGGGATCAAGGATCCAGGGGGCTCCTTCTAAAATATTCGCATCGGGAGTGTTGGTATTATTGGTAGGTGTTACGTATTCTTTTACGGGCGGGTCTGGTAAGGCCGCAGTTGGATTGAGTATTTCATCAACAGATTGCTGAAAAGTTCTTGTTTTAAAATAGTCTATGTCCGCCTTTTTGGCGCCAAACATGGTTCTTTTTAATAAATGAATCACTTCATTTTCTGTCCAGGCACCCTTATATTCTGCCAAACCTCCATTGGGAGGGGGGGCTATAATGGCCTGATTATCCACTTTTTTAGGACTAGAAACGGAGGTTAAAAACGATTTTCGATTCATATATAATAATACAAGGTTTTGTTAAGACACCAAAAGAACTGGCTTTGTTGCCTTGTTATTTTAATAAAACATAAAAATATTATAAAATCAGTAGGTATTTTTTTAAAAAAGCAAGTTTATCCTCTGATAAAGCAGCATTCGAAACTGTAAAATGTCCTATATTTAGGGTAAACATTTCCCCTCATGACGGAACAAGCCATTATTTCAGGCTGTTTACATAATGACCCTGCTGCACAGCGGGAACTTTACAATCGCTACAGCCCTAAAATGTTGAGTGTTTGTTATCGTTTTGGTCAGAGTCGTGAGGACGCAGAAGACATGCTGCAAGAAGGTTTCATCAAAGTGTTTACCCAAATACATACGTTTCAGAATAAGGGGGCATTTGAAGGATGGATCAGAAGGATCATCGTTCATACCTGTATCAATTTTCTGAAAAAACATAAGAAATTTAGCGAAAGCGTTGATTTGGCTTATGCTAACTATATTCAAGTGAAAGAGGAAACAGTTCCCTCAATCATGCAGGCCAGGCAGATCATTGAATGTATTCGCTTACTACCCCTGGGTTATAGAACGGTTCTTAACCTATATGCTTTGGAGGGTTATAGCCATAAAGAAATTGGTGAGATGCTGGATATTGAAGAGAGTACTAGCAGAAGTCAATACACCCGTTCCAAAGCAATGTTAGAAGCCATCTTGATCAGGAAAAAGATTATAGAGAAGCCCAGAGAAGAATTCAATTGGCTGGCAGCATTAAAAAACAAGTAGCGTTGATGCATTGATATATGGATAACAAGTTTTACCAGGACGAGTTTGAGCAGTTTTTACAAGATGAAGTAAAACAGCATCGTATGTATCCTTCCGACCATATATGGAAGAATATACGAACAGAAATTCATGGATATACAGCATGGCCTGCACTTACCTTTATCTCATTGTTTATTATCACTGCACTCACGGTTTCTACCTTACTGATCAACGATCCAACCCAAAGATCAAAGGATACGGCATTGATATTAGCATCGATTAAAAAGTCAGAATATTCTAACAGTGCTGCAAAAAAGTCTGCTATTGCCAGGGGTAACCAGGAATATATTGAACAACTGGCACCTGAACAGATAACAGCTGAAACATTTGCCGCAAACCTTGAACAGCAAAATTTGCCCTCTATTGCTGCTACTAGTTTTATAAAAGCAGAAAATGAACTTAGCATCCAAAAACCTATTGATCAGATCTTACATACTTCAGATAAAGTTGCTATTGCTTCATTAGTTGCACCGGAAACTACTATTTTACAGAATACTATAGTACCTGCAGCAACTGCAACAGAATCTGAAGATAATTTATTGTATGCTAATTCTTCTGAAGAAAATGTAGATGCTACCAATTTAGCTTTAAATACCTCTGAAGCTTTTAAGTCAAAAACTGAATCTGTAAACAAGGAATATGTACCATATGTGATGTCTTCTCCTTTTAGAAAAAATTCGAAATTCGGTTTTCAGTTTTACATAACGCCTTCTACCAGCTACCGGAAGTTATCAGACGATAAAGTGAAAGAAATCATTCAGCCGGCAGCCATAGCAACCAGTGCACAGAATATTTCCTTAAGCTCTAATTTTGCTGCAGATATTAATAATGTGGTAAGACACAAACCTGCATTGGGTCTGGAACTAGGTTTTGCCATTTTATACAACATGAGCAGCAGGCTTAAATTCAAAACAGGTGTACAATTAAATGTTCGCCAATATTATATCGAAACTTTCCAGTCTGCCAATGACCTCGCTACTATTTCATTAATTAATTACCGAGGTGTAGAAAGTTTTAATTTCTATTCTCCGTATAATAATAATACAGGGTATAAAAAAACACAACTGGATAATAAACTTTACCAGGTTTCTATACCTATCGGCATTCAGTGGGAAATCATACAGGGTAAACGTTTTGGGGTGAATACAGAAGCCTCTATTCAACCAACCATGACGTTAAACAACAATACCTATTTGATGTCAACAGATTATAAACATTACACAAATGGTGGCGATTTTATCCGCAAATGGAATATCAATACCAGTGTTGGCCTAAACATCTATTATAAAACAGGATCTTACACCTGGCAATTAGGACCTCAGGTTAGATACCAGCATTTACCAACCTATTCCAATGTATACCCAATTAGGGAATACCTGATGGATTACGGTGTACGTTTAGGAATTACCAGACAATTAAAATAAGCTTTAAAAAGTATCTTAAAGCCACTGAAAAAAATTCAGTGGCTTTATTATTGCTGCAATAGAATAATTTTGCCATATGAAAACTAAGCATATCGCTTTTGTACTTTTAATACTGGCGATGGTTTCATGCAATACCAATAAAAATTATCCTGTTATCACTAAGATACAAGCGGATACAAGCAAGTATTATCCTATCGAGCAATTCATCAGGGAACAGGTGCAATATGTTGACTTACGCAATTTTACCATTTACCAGTTTACTACTAATGCCAGTAAAAAAGATTCGGTTATTATTTCTAAAGATGCGTTCGCCGATTGGGTAAATAAATTACTGGCTAAGGGACTTGTTTCAGATACAATGGCGGGGCATTACAAAGAATCCGTTTTTAATGACCAAACCACTGGTAGTATAACCCTGCATTATGCAAAAACAGAAGCGGGATCAGGGATCCAATATGTTGATGTGTTATTGGATGCAACCAGCCAACAAGTGAAAAGATTGTTTTTAAAAGTAGTGTATGTTCAAAAAGATACCACCACCACAGAGCAGGTTAGCTGGAAAGCCAATAAAAGCGTACATCTTAGCAGTTCAGTAACTACTACCAGTGGTTACCAAAGCAACACCACACAAATGATCAACTGGAATGATACCCAAAAATAAATACCAAGGATGACGGCTGAACAGTTTCAAAATATTGCTCCGGGATTACCGGTACAGCCTGGTATCTACAAATATTATGATGCAGAAGGAAAACTCTTATATGTGGGTAAGGCCAAAGAATTGCGAAAAAGAATCAGCTCTTATTTTTCTAAAACTTTCACCACCTATAAAACACATGAATTAGTTCAAAGGATTCACAGTATTGAATTTACCATAGTTGATTCTGAACAGGATGCTTTTCTGCTGGAAAATGCGTTGATAAAAGAATACCAGCCCCGTTACAATATTAACCTGAAAGACGACAAGACCTACCCCTATATCGTTATCAAGAAAGAACCTTTTCCGAGGGTATTTCTTACCAGAAAAAAAATCAAAGACGGTTCAGAATATTTAGGACCCTTTACATCGGCAGGTAAGGTGAGAGAACTGATTAGTTTTATAAAACAATATGTTCCTTTAAGAACCTGTAAATTAAACCTGTCAGAACAAAACATTTCCAAAGGAAAATTCAAAGTCTGCCTCGAATACCATCTGGGTAATTGCAAAGGCCCCTGCGAAGGCCTGCAAACATTGAACGATTATAATGAAGGTTTGCAACAACTGAGAAATATCCTGAAAGGAAATCTCGGATCTGTGATCAACCAATTCAAAGCCGATATGCTGGAACAATCACAACTTCTGGCATTTGAGAAAGCAAATGACATAAGAAAAAAAATTGAACACCTCGAAACCTATCGTGCCAAATCAGTTATCGTAAGCAGTCACCTGAATAACCTCGATGTTTTTTCTATTCTCAAAGATGATTACCGCGCTTATGTAAACTACCTGATGGTTCAGAATGGCACCATAGTTCAAACGCATACAGTGCCATTAGAAACTAAACTGGAAGAAACAGAAGAAGAGGTACTCCTGTTTGCCATTGGTAGTTTACGGACCGACTTTAACAGCCATGCCAATGAGATCATTGTTCCCTTTATGATAGACTATCCGGAAGAAGCTGTGCTGATTACGGTACCTAAGGCAGGAGATAAAAAGAAACTACTGGAACTGTCAGAAAAGAATGTGAACTATTTCATGGAAGAATTGAAGAAGAAGAAAATACTGCACCTGGAAGGAAAATCTGATATGGAAAAGAAAAAAGTGCTGTATGAATTGCAGTCATCCCTGCAGCTTTTAGAAGTGCCCAACCATATTGAGTGTTTTGACAATTCCAATTTTCAAGGCTCCTACCCTGTTTCTGCCATGGTTTGTTTTAAAGAAGGAATGCCCAGTAAAAAAGACTACCGGCATTATAATGTAAAAACAGTGGAAGGCATTAATGATTTTGCTACCATGAAAGAAGTAGTGCATAGAAGATACCATCGCCTTTTAACAGAAGAACAGTCACTTCCTAATCTGGTTATCATAGATGGCGGTAAGGGACAGTTAAGTGCCGCTATGGAAAGTGTTCGTGCTTTAGGATTAGAAAATAAAATGACAGTAGTAGGACTGGCAAAAAATGAAGAAGAAATATTTTTTCCTGGTGATACGGAATCCATCAAACTTCCCTGGGATAGTGATAGCCTGAAACTGGTTAGGCGTATTCGTGATGAAGTGCATCGTTTTGGCATCACTTTTCATCGCAATAAAAGGTCAAAAGGCACTTTTTCAAATGAGTTAGAACAGATCAATGGTATTGGCGTGCAAACAGTTCAAAGTTTGTTAAAAGAGTATAAATCTGTAAAAAGAATCAAGCAACTAACACAGGCAGAATTAACCAAGTCTATCGGGCTGTCAAAAGCCACTATATTATTGGATTATTTTTCCGGGAAGTCCCAGAAATAAAAAAGGGGCCAGGATAAAAATCCAGCCCCGTTTTAAAATCCAATATCCTATGAAAAACCGAGGTAAAATTACGGAAAGCCATGTATTATCCAAATATTTTTGTAAGTATTTTCCTACTCCTTGTAGTTATTTTATAGGAAAAGGGGCTTAAAAGCCCCTTTTTACCGTTTTGGTCCAATATTTTAATTTCTTTTTAATACTGCCACAAATCCTGCTCGTAATTGAAGATCCTTGTTTTAATATTTTCTCCTTCCAATAAACGGAACAGTGGATCCTTAATAATACCATTCAGGTACCTGTCGCCAGGATTGTTTGCACTGGATTTGATGATATAACTACTGAAATAACGCTGCTCAAACAGTTCTTCCCATGTCATTCTGCTGGATGCATTTTTAGGATTATACACATCCACTTTTGCCAAAGTTTTACGCAGATCCGGATAATAGATCCAGAAAAGAATACGTGGCACCGACTTACCACCAATTACCTGCTTAGCAATAGGAGCAATGCCAATAATCCGGGTAAACAAGCGACTGGCTTCTTTATCAAATATCATCTGTTCTTTAACACGGAAAGTATATACAGAATCAGGACTAAACTTTGGCTTTTTGGTGATCACTCTTTCCACTGTGCCATTTACCGGATCGGTAACTTCTACGGTATCGTAAGCACCAGCAGTTTGATTAAACACCTGGTCTGCTGTTAAAGGAATAGTGAAACGGTCATTATCTGCTGAGAAAGCTGTAACACTGTCATTTCTGATTGAGTTAAGCATGATAGAAAAGAAACGCTGATCGCCATTATCGTCCTTACCGGGATACATGAATGACTGGTTGATCTTTTCCCTGGCATCTATTTCTCTCCAGATAAATTCACTCCATAAATTGTCCTCATCACGCAGGTGCTCGTATTCCAGAGGTTTTCTGTCTTTGATCTGGCTTCTATCTACTGCATAATTATTACGCAATGAGATTTCAGGTTTTGCATCAAAACCTCCAGGGTTAGTAGTATCATACCTTACCGTAACATTTCCAACAGCATTCGTTACAGGAGTAACCGCAGGTTGATTAACGATACCACGTGAATTATTATTAACGGGTGTAGTATCCTTTTTAGGTACTGCCGGCTTATTGTTTGCCGGAGTTGTTTTAGTACGATAAGCGCTTTGTGCCATAGTTTGCACAGAAGCCAATACCAACAATAGAAAACAGCCACTTAAAAAAACCTTTTTCATACACACAATTTATTGAAGAGTAAATGAAATATTCTGATCTAACGTCCTGATTCTTCCATCAGGTCCTTTTACTTTGATCTCATCTATTACCACGGTTGATCCTGATTGACATCTTCTGATCAAACCAATAGCTTCCGGACTGAAATAGGCACCGGTAACTTCTGACAAACCAACATTTTCTTCAAAACCTTTACCTGTGCAATAAAGTGTGAAAGACATTACATCATATTTCACGCCTTCAAAAATAAAATCACGCAATTCTGCTGCTACACCTTTTTGCACCCTGAACACATTGGCTGCAATAGCTCCACCCCCCTTACCACCAACAGTTGCAAAAGGATTAGGTACCCTTTTGATAGGAATAGATATTTTCTGGTTGTTTTTACCATCTGTAGCCGTTACAACAGCTGTACCCAATACATCACATTTTACAATGTACTGCCCTGGTCCTGCTTTTGTAGTTATAATACCAGGACCATCTACCGTAACGCTAACTTTCTCATCTCCACCACCACCGGTAATACTCAAAGGATTATCAAGACCCTGGTAAAATACCCTTGTTTTATCAGTTGATACAACAAGTCCGGAAGGTACACCAACCGTATATTTTATTTCCTTATCAACCCTTGCTATGGTTCCATCAGGTTTACTATAGGATATGGTTACTTTCTTAGCGTAAGATCCGGCACCTCCTGCGGTAATTTTATATTCTGCAGCACCATCTACATTTAGGGGCACTACCACACCGTCTACCATGACGGTAGGTTTGGCTGCTTTATTAAATGCACCCAAACCAGCAGTGATAATGATCTGCTCACCTGGCATGGCATACTGTGTACTGGGTTGTGCCAATGCCTTGAATTCATCGTAGATGATTTCTACTTCACCTATTTCTTTGTGACAATATTCTACTACCTGCGCTTCACTATTTTTAATATCGTTTTGAAACTTACTCAGCATAGTTAAACCTGCAACAGTGGGCGTCATATGAAAATAAGTGAAAGCCCATTTGTCTATTTCTTTATCATTTTGAGGCTCCTTATTGGTTGAAGGAATTCTTAAATCTAATGGTAAGGTTGGTCCTATTTCTTTTGCAAGCAATGGATCGATGGCCATTAACTGGTCTTTGAAATTCTTCAATTTTTTATACAATTCCTTGCCTTTGGCTTTACCGCTTGGAGGAGATTCTACCAATAAACGTGTACCTGCATCCAGATCATCTTCCCTAAAATCTTCTACACCATTTTCTACTTTCAGTTTAGATTCTTTTTTCAATTCTAATTTCAATGCATCAATATAAGTATAAACCTCGTCTGCCAGTATTTTGGCTTTTTGTGCTTTAGGCATCCATATTTCCGCTTTCTCTTTGGTTTTAGGATCTTCCAGTTTTCTTTGAAATGATTTGAAGATATCCGAGTTCTTTTGTTCAGCAATTCCAGTTGCGGTCATCAAACTACGATCCACTGTTTTGAACGCATTCAGGATTTCAGACGAAACATTCAGTGCCAACAGTGCTGTGAGCACCAGGTACATGATGTTGATCATCTTTTGCCTCGGTTCCTTGGGTAATGACATGCTTACTTATTTTATATAGCTACGTTTTTTTGAATTGGTTTCAGTTCTTAATCAATGCAATTATCTTCCCTGCATAGCAGTAAGCATATTACCATACAATTGATTTAGCTTACCCAGATTATTTGCCAATGCTGCTATTTGCTCTTTAGCATTCAAGGCATCATCAGCAGTGCTGGCCATTGCTGTAGAAGCCTGTGTAAGTCTTCCATAAAACTGATTCAATGCTTTCAAGTGATTATTTCCTTCCTGTAATTCCAGCTCATAAATCGTATTCAATGAAGCAAGATTTTTGTTCAAAGACTGCATCTGCTCATGAAAATGTTTGGCACTATCAGACGCTCCATGAAAACCTGCCAAAGAATGTGAAGCTGAATTTACCGCATCCTTGATACCGGAAAGTGCTATGGTTGCTTCTTTGGTTTTATGAGAAAAGTCGGTGGTTGTTTTAACCACATCGCCCATATCAGCTATGTTATCTACAGTGGTATTGAGTTTTTGAAAACTCTCACTTAGTGTTGCCAGGTTACCGGGAGTAATATTGGCTTCCTGCATCATGATCTCCATAGATTTTAAAGCCGTATTTCCTTTTTCAGCTTGTTGCTTTCCAGCAAGATGAACTTCATGATCATCAATAGCAGGATACACGAGGTATAAAACACCGTATCCCATGAAAATAATTGCTTCTACGGTTAGTCCGATCTTCAACATGGTATCCGCTATAGCGGTATGCAAAAGTTTTTGAAGTGCTCCATAAATAACCACTGCAGCAGCAATGGAAACAAATACGTCGAACCATTTAGAGACTTTAGGGGGAATTGCAGCTGCCATTTTATCTTTTTTTAGAGTTTGTTAGTTAGTTATTTACCAGTTGAAACAGAATAAAAAATATTCTCTCAGGTAACATTATAAAATCTATTTTTTCATTTTTGGCGCAAGATCTATCACACAACGGAAACCAATATATGATTTCGCCGTATCCTGGTATTCATAGTTACGGGTACCTACCTGTAAATAATAAGCTACATCCTTCCAGGAACCACCCCTTACTACTTTTCTTTTCTCTCTGGGCCTGTCGGAATCCTTTGCTTCATACCTGATATCAGGACTCATGTCTGACATGAAATTATAAGCACCTTCATAAAAGTAAGAACCAGTCCACTCAGATACGTTACCAGACATATTGAACAAACCATACTGGTTAGGCCAATAAGCTTTAACTGGCACAGTATAAAAGCCCCCATCTTCTGCATAATTACCACGACCGGGTTTAAAATTAGCCAGTAAACAGCCTTTTTTGTTTCTCATATAAGGGTTACCCCATGGATACATGGAATTGGTAAGTCCACCTCGTGCGGCATATTCCCATTCAGATTCACTGGGCAATCTGTAATCACCGTCAATCGCAAATTTCTTTTTCTCTAGGAAAGTATTCTGATAATGGGTTCTCCAATGACAAAAAGCTACAGCCTGCTTCCAGCTAACTCCTACTACCGGATATTTACCATAAGATGGGTGTGAAAAATAGCGCTTGGTCATGGGCTCATTATAAGAATATGAGAAATCCCTCATCCACACCAATGTATCCGGATATACTTTCTGGTCACCCTTTCTGATAAAGTTATTACGGGGAATACCTGCATTTTCACGTTTGGCTGCTGCAGCCAGGTCGAAATATTCAATGCGGTACATTAATTTATCAGGGTCAATTTCAGGTTTGCCATAGATACGGTTATCGGGTGCCAGGTTTAACTCATTCATTTTTTCAATGGTGTTCCTGTCCCATTTTACCGCAGCCATTTTCTTCCAGTCAACTGCCATGGTATCATCTGCCTTATTAATTCCCTGTCCGAAAAGGATTTTAAATGCCAGAGAATCACGCACCCAGTTAACAAACTGACGGTACTCGTCGTTTGTAATCTCGGTAGCATCCATCCAGAAACCCGGGATGGAAACCTGTCGGTTCCTGGTTGTATAGTTATAACTGATGTCCTCATCACTGGGCCCCATATGAAAGGTTCCCGGTGGGATATACACCATATTCCTAGGCGGATTCATGCTTTTGTTAGCCGTTGGGGCTACGCCATGTAATTGGCCATCATCGGGCAAACCTTTGGCTTTCCCGTTTTTCTTAAAAAAGCAGGAGCCAAGGCTTAAACAAAAAGCGATCAAGATAATGTTACTTAAATACCCTCTCATTGTATAAAACAGATTTATGACAGTGACAAATATAAGTTTTCGACCGGCATTTGGACCGGTTTTGAGATTTTCTTACCAATAAATTTCAACTCTTTGGGTAAAATTGATTCAGTGCTAAATAGTTTAAAACGAGCAATTTGAGGCTCTAAAGCCGCTGTCATGAAAAGCAAATTACTGCATTCTTTGTTACATATTTGCTAAAAGCTCATTTACCGTTAAAAAAGGTTTTTTGCAGCTATAATCTTTACACAAGTAGAATATTGCACTACATCCTTCCAATGCTGATTTCCCAGCTAATAACGGGAAAATATCAGAATTAGTTTCCTGACTCTGCAGAATTTTATACGGTATAAAACTTCTTAATACAGGATACAGGAATGCCTTTGCCTGTTGCCCGATAACTGCAATTTCCGGTATTCCCATGGTTATTGCTTGCAAAGCCATTGCCCAAACACCAAATGAACCAGGGTATTTGGTTATTGCAATGCCTAAAGAAGTAACCAACTTATGACTTCTTTGCTTCCATTCAGGTTTGTCGAAAACGATAGACAGGTACAATAAATTGTGTGCCATGATAGCGTTGCCACTGGGCACTGCGCCATCATACACTTCTTTTTTTCGAATGATCACATCCTTTTGTTCCTGGTGGGTGTAAAAGAAAAAGCCGGTATCTGTTTCCTCAAAATAACGGATCACCCATTCAGTTAATTCCTTGGCCTTAATCAAATAAAGGCCTTCCCCTGTTATTTCCTGTAAATGAATATAAGCTTGTATCAGGTAGGCATAATCATCCAGGAAAGCAGGAATTTTTGCCTGTCCATTTTTATACGTATGCCACCAGTTGCCCTCCGTTGATGTCATTTTCTCTTCCAGAAATTGCATATTACTGATGGCTTTCTCTTTATAAGTTTCATCACCCAATGCAGCATAGGCTTTGCTATAGGCAGTATTCATCAGTGCATTCCAACCTAGTAAAACCTTATCATCCAATTGAGGCCTTATTCTTTCAGCTCTTGCCTCCATTAGTTTTTGAGTGCCATTTTCCAATACTTTTTCTGTGTAAGTTAGATCAAGACCATGCACTTGTACAAATTCATCAAGCGGCAAATTAATTCTGGGAATATTGACGTGTTCCCAGTTTCCCTTTTCAGTAATATCATAATAGTTACAAAAAAGTTCCGCCTCGGCTCCTAATATGTCAGCCACTTCTTTTCTGGACCATGTATAGAATTTTCCTTCAACCCCTTCACTGTCTGCATCCAGTGCACTAAAAAAGCCATTTTCACTTAACAACATCTCCCTTTCAATAAATGAAATGGTTTGTTTGATGATATTGGCATATAATGGATTCGCTTTTAATTGAAATGCCTCTGCATAAACATTGATGAGAAGGGCATTATCATAAAGCATTTTTTCAAAATGTGGTGCCAGCCATTCATTATCGGTACTGTAACGGGCAAAGCCACCGCCAAACTGGTCATAAATGCCTCCCTGCATCATCTTATCCAGACTGAGCAAGGCCTGATCTAATGATTTTGCATCTTTCGTAAAATGATGATGCCTTAACAGGAATTGAATAGAAAATGTTTGCGGAAACTTGGGGGCTTTCCCAAATCCTCCCCAAATGGTATCTGCATTGGCTAAAATATTTTCGGCAATTGTTTGCAAATAAGCAGCTGAAAAAAAGGATTCTCCGGGTTGCGCTAATCCAAAGCTATTTGCAGTAAGAAGGTGATTGGTGAGTTTTTCTGCCTGGGCTTCTATTTCATCTTTTCTCTCCATAAATCCTTTGTGAACACCCTGTAATATTTCCTGCCAACTGGCACGGTTATGTGCCCGAACTGGCGGAAAATAAGTTCCACCATAAAAAGGCTTTGTATCAGGTGTTAAGAATACATTCAATGGCCATCCACCACTTCCTGTAATAGCCTGCACCGCGTCCATATATATATGATCCAGGTCGGGGCGCTCTTCCCTGTCAATTTTAATATTGATAAATAATTCATTCATCATGGAAGCAGTGGCTTCATCCTCAAAGCTTTCTCTTTCCATCACATGACACCAATGACAGGCGGCATATCCTATACTTACCAGGATAGGTTTGCCCTCTTCTTTCGCCTTTTGTAAAGCCAGCTCACCCCATGGATACCAGTTTACCGGATTGTGGGCATGTTGTAAAAGATAAGGACTGGTTTCGTTGATGAGTTGATTGGTATGCTTATTATTCATATTAATATGCAAGCTATTATAGAAATCAATAAGCCCCTAAAATGAGGGGCTTATAAATTATTTTTTAACTGCATTTTATTTTTTCTTGCTGGGTAAACTACTACAGAGAAATTGGTCCAAAGCCGCTACCATACTTGGCTTTTGGGGAGAAGGCACTTTTATTTCTAATTGCAATCCTGCATCTTCCACTGCCTTGGAAGTATTACTTCCGAAAGCGCCAATAACGGTTCCATTTTGTTTAAATCCGGGAAAATTATCAAAAAGGCTTTTTACACCACTGGGTGTAAAGAAACAAATAACATCATAAGATTTTTCATTCAATAGCTCTTTGATATCATTACTGATAGAGCGGTACATGAAACCAAGCTGGAATTCGCATTTATTGGTTTTGAGCCAATTTACAATTTCATTATCCTGCTGGTTTTCGCTGCACACATAGAGGAACTTTTCATTTTCCTTATGCTTGTTAATCACATCAAACATGCTTTTATTAGTACCATCAGCGCCATAAAACACTTTGCGTTTGCGGTAAAGAATAAATTTTTGAAGATAGAGGGCTACGGCTTCGGTTATGCAGAAATATTTGGTATCCTGCCCGATAGTCAGCTTCATTTCATCGCACATCCGAAAAAAATGGTCGATGGCATTTCTGCTGGTAAACATCACAGCAGAATATAACATGATGTCTAACTTTTGCTTACGGAATTCCCTTGCCGGAATACCTTCCAGTTTGATAAAAGGCTTAAAAACGAGCGAAACATTGTATTTCCGTTCAAGATCAAAATACGGAGATTTTTCACTTTCCG
>CALRUV010000020.1:0-23976 GCA_943371455.1 Chitinophaga pinensis
AGTTCAACCGCTTTAAAACTAATATCAGGCAATAATAGCAGGTATTTTGTTAGGGCACCACCACCAGGACCCACTTCTACCAAATGACTAAAACTAGTATCCTGCAAGGCTTCCACAATCTTTTTGGAGATCCCTTCATCCTTTAAAAAGTGCTGTCCCAGTGATTTTTTTAATGTGTACTGCATTGAGGCAAAAATACAGGAAAGATCTGAGGGGTTGATTGGTGAGGGTTTACTTCGTTAATATGCGTATTTTTACCATCTAAATAGCTGAAATGAGTAACGAATTGCAAAAGCCTGCCATAGGGTTTACCTGTGGTGATCTGAATGGAATTGGCATAGAACTGATCATCAAAACACTTTCTGACCATCGTTTACTGGATTTCTGCACGCCTGTAGTTTTTGCAAGCAACAAATGCCTGAATTTCTATCGTAAAGGACTTCCAGATTATAATTTCAATTATGCCAATACCAGGGAATTGAACCGACTAAATCCAAAACAGGTGAATGTGGTTAATTGCTGGGAAGAAGAAGTAGCCATTACACCCGGGCAATTAACTGATATTGGGGGCAAATATGCTTTGATCTCCTTACAACAGGCTACCCGTGCATTAAAAGACGGACATATACAAGCCCTTGTTACAGCACCCATTCATAAGAAGAATATTCAATCAGCAGAATTTGATTTTAGTGGCCATACCCCCTATTTAAAATCTTTTTTTGGTGTACCTGATGTAGTAATGCTGATGGTTGCAGAGAATATGCGGATCGGGCTGGTTACTGAACATGTGCCCCTGGCGGAAGTAGGCAAGCATATCACCAAAGAGAATATTATCAGCAAACTAAAAATAATCAATAGTAGTCTGCAGAAAGATTTTGGCATTGATAAACCAAGGATCGCCGTTTTGGGATTGAATCCACATGCAGGAGATGAAGGATTGATTGGGAATGAGGAAGAGACCATCATCAAACCCGCTATCAAAGAAGCAAAACACCAAATGATGGTTTTTGGGCCTTACAGCGCTGATGCATTTTTTGCTCGTGGACAATTTGAAAAATTCGATGCAGTTTTGGCTATGTACCACGACCAGGGATTGATCCCTTTCAAATCGCTTGCATCGGGCGAGGGCGTTAATTATACTGCTGGGTTACCAGCAATACGTACAAGCCCGGATCATGGAACGGCATTTGATATTGCCGGTAAAGCAAAGGCAGACAATAGTTCTTTTCTTGCTGCAGCATTTGAATGTGTTGACATCATTAACAAAAGATTTGGCTATGCAGATATGCGAAAAAATCCATTGAAGAAGATCAGCGCCCGATTGATTGCTAATGCAGTTGATGAAAGAATAGAAGAAAACGAAGGTTAATGAATACAACCCTACACCATCTATCCAATGAATTTCTGGATATAACCATTGCAGATCTTGGAGCTGAATTACAGAACATTATCCATAAAGAGAATGGACTTGATTATATGTGGAGCGGAGATCCTGCCTACTGGGCCAAAAAAAGTCCGGTGCTATTTCCTATTGTGGGTGGCTTAAAAAACAGCACCTATTCTTTTGAAGGTAAATCCTACACTTTGAACCGCCATGGTTTTGCAAGAGAAAGCATGTTTGTGGTATCTGCAAAAACCAATAATAGTATCAGTTTTCTATTACAATCGGATGAAGCAACACTGGCTCTTTATCCTTTTCATTTTCATTTTATCGTTACCTATACTTTGGTGCAATATTCGCTTGAAGTAAATTATCTGGTAAAAAATACGGGTGACCAAAACATGTATTTTTCGGTTGGCGCGCACCCTGCATTTGCAGTACCCTTAACCCCAAACACTACTTATACCGATTACTCCTTACATTTTTCCAAAAAGGAAGAAAGTGGGCGCTGGCCATTATCTCCGGAGGGTTTAATAAAAACAATACCAGAGAAAATGTTTGCGGGCACTGACCAATTACCACTAACGAAAGAGTTGTTTTTTGAAGATGCCCTTGTTTATAAGGACCTGCAATCTACCAGCATCTCCATCAGATCTGATAAAACCCCGCATGGCTTAACGGTACATTATGAGGGATTCCCTTATATGGGTATCTGGGCATTTAAGCAGGCAAATTTTGTTTGCATAGAACCCTGGTGTGGTATTGCAGATAGCGATAACAGTAACGGAGAATTGGTAGATAAGGAAGGTATCATTAAGCTTTCTCCGCAAGAGATTTTCCAGCGCTCATGGTTTGTGGAGGTGTTTTAAAATCCTTTTCTTTGTAAGCTATTCGTAAAAGTAAGGAATCATATTATTTAAACACCGCATCATTGAGTCCTTTGTTTACGGCGTAACTGTTATAAGTAATTTCTACCCTTCCTTTTTTATTTTTAATTTTTTGCGCTTCTGTTAAGGGTTTTGCCTCATCTTCAAATTCGAGGGTAATGCCTTTGGGTAATTTATAATCTTTGGTATTAAAACTGAAGATCACTTTATCAGGTAGTCCATATTTTGCAAACTGACCATAACTCATCTGAATTTCATAAGTGCCATTTTCCTTAGTGGTGGTTACCATTTTCATAACCAACAAATTGGCTTCATCAATATACATAGTAGTTAATACAATATCATTGTTCTCATTAGAAGGAAGAAGTTTAACCACTTTCGTATTTACACCTCCTACCAAGGCTTCTCCTGCCGCCAGTGCCACAAAATCAGTAGTGGCAAATACAGTGTTCATATTTACTGTTACCCCACCTTTTGGCAAAAGTGAGATTCCGCCATCTTTCTTTAGTTTAAACAAGTTAGGTTTTTTAAAATATACATGCACTTTTCCTATTGGTGCTTTAATAAAAGACACATCTGTCTTCATCTTACCTTCTGCCTCATAATCCTTTACCAGGTCGAGTTTGGCCTTCACTTTCATTACCAGTGCAGTCATATCCTGACCATCAGAATCCATCCAAAAAAAACTAGCAACCAGTATCAACAAATATTTTTTCATGTAAAGTTTGATTTTATGAGCATTTGACTGCCCTTAACTTAATATGTCTTTCTTTTTAAAGATCAACACAGAAGCTGCTAAAAAACCGATGATATGCACAAATAGTACCAGTGCAGATTGCCATATTCTTCCGGGATTTTGAATACTTCCTACAATGGCTTCATTGGCATCGTTCACCTTGATATCAAAAAATTCTTTCCACCCAATCATATGGGTTGTAAACAGAAAGGGTTTTATCGTATTGAAAACAGGGATATTTAAAGTACTCAAAATGGTAAAGAAAATAATCACACTCATGGTAGCAACAATGGGGCCAATTGAGTTTTCTGCAAAAAGAGAGAATAGGAAGCCTAATGACGCAACAGTTGTCATGGCCAATGCTGCAAAACCAAATGCCCAGAGATAGCGCCAGAAAATATCATCTCTTTTCAAAAGCACAACATACTGCGATTTAAGCAGGAAAAGATCATCTGTTCCAAAGAGCAGCATATTTACAAACAAAGCCATGATAGCCAACCAGATCAACAGCATTAAAGTGTACACTACTGATGCAATAAATTTTGCGAGAATGAAATTAGTTCTGCTAATGGGTCTTGTAAGCATAAAACGCAGTGTTCCCATATTAGCTTCCCCCGAGATCATATCGGCAGCAACCAGTGCAATCAATAGCGGTACGTGCACCAATAAAATTTGCAGGGTAATATAACATACCTGGTAACCATTTAAGATTTTCCCTTCGATAGTTAGCGAAGAAGTGATATCACGCATCATGAAATCCACATATGAATCGCCATCCAGTTTTAAACCAAACTGGATAATGGCAATAAGGCTGAATATCGCCGCAAATGCGATATAGGTTCTGGGCCTTCTGAATATTTTAAATAACTCAATTTGAATAAGTGTCCACATGTTGGTTGCCTGATGTTACCTGTAAAAAATAATCTTCTAATGAATGTCTGGGTTGCAAAGAAAGTACGGGAATATCCATATTCACCAGCTCTCTGTGGAATTCAGTAATTTGATTTCTATGAATGTTAATAAGTATGCTATGGTCTCTTCCTGTTTTCAGATGCACACCCCATTTGCTCAAACGGAGTTGCTCCAATGCATAGCTGTTATTAAATGTTTGCAATTCTACAATTGTTTGTGCTGGATCGAATAGAGTTGTTGCATCTCCTTCAATTACTTTAGCACCCTTATCAATAATGAGTACCCTGGTTGCTACCTGTTCAATTTCATTTAATAAATGTGATGAAACTATTAGTGTTTTATGCATTTCGCGACTTAAATGCAAAATCAGGTTACGTATATCCGCAATACCCTGCGGATCCAACCCATTAGTGGGTTCATCCAGGATAATAAGCTTAGGATTGTGCACCAGTGCAATACCAATGCCCAGTCTTTGCTTCATGCCCTGAGAAAAAGTCTTCACCTTATCATGAGCCCTATGAACCAGGCCAACCTGATCAAGTTGTGCCATTATTAATTTAGCACTAACGTTTACACCGCTTAATCTGGCAAAAAGTTTCAGGTTTTCAAAAGCTGTTAGGTATTTGTATACATCCGGTTTTTCTATTACCGCACCTACCTGTTTCAATATCTCTGAACGATGCGTTTGTAAATTCAACCCAAAAATCTCTATCTCGCCTTTGGTAGGTGCTACCAGCGATGAGAGCATACGGATAGTGGTACTTTTTCCGGCACCATTCTGTCCCAGAAAACCATACACATCGCCTTCAAATACAGTGAATGACAGATTATTTACAGCCGTAAGGTGTTGAAATGACTTTGTTAATCCTTTTACGTTGATAATTTCTTGCATGGTAAAGTATAACACAGAATTCAGGCAAGTAGTTTAAACTTTCCTGAAATAGATAAGAAACAAAGTTAAGCACCCATTTTTAAATATTGCTGAAGCGCCTGTACATAGGCTTCAAAGGCTTCTATGCCCTTGGGAGTGATCTTACAGGTTGTTTGAGGATAGTTGTCTTTAAACTGTTTTACTACATCTATATAGCCTGCTTCCTTTAGTTTTTGAACCTGCACACTCAGATTACCGGCTGTTGCATTGGTTTTTTCGCGGATAAAAGTAAAATCCGCTTCCTTTACACCAATGAGTAAACTCATGACAGCTAGTCGTAATTGTGAATGCAATATTGGGTCAAGCTCTTTAAACATGCTTCAGTTTCAGGTATCGTCTGCGCAAAATAATTCCGGGAACCAACCAGGCAGCAATGGAGGATAAGGCCATTAACAATAAACTATTTGGTGATTTTACAAACAAGCTCCCCAAACTACAAAGCCAGCAAATGATTCCCCCAATCACCATGGGTTTAAAATTTCTAATGCCACCGGTTATAAAAGTAGGGATCCCAAAAAGTATCAAAGTGAGTGCAATACTATGTGAAGGATGAACCATATTGTTATAAAAGGAGAGTAGAAACATGCAAATGGCAAAGGTAGACCAAACATAATCCATGATAATCTCTTCGTGGGCCGTAAATCCTCTTTGCTTTTTTGAACGCCAGCTATAATAAATTTGAGGCACCAATGCAAAAAGGGATAGCAGCCAGATGTCAAAATTGATGCTCCATTTTAACAGATACTCGAAATAAGCAAAAAGACTACAAAATGTAATCAAAATACCCCAGGACAAAGGACCAATACCAGACTCTATATAAGAGTTCTTTGCTTTACTAATCATAGAAGCAATCAATGCAAGGCTTTCTTGTTCTGTTAGTTTTTTCTCTTCCTGCATAAATTATTTTTTTTGGTTTTGATACTTTGCGCGCAATAAATGACCCGGAATGATATAACTGATTAATATAGCCAATGCACCTAGTAATAATTGATCATTGAAACTAAATCTGATGGAAATGGCTGATAAAACAAAATTAATCAAGCCGCCAATGATGAGCGGCTTGAATTGTAATAATTTACCCGTAACAAAAGTACCAATTGCATATACGAGAATATAATAAGTGAATGCATAGTTCCATGAAAAACCAGCAAAGTTGATAATGATCAATACAAAAAAAGTGATCCCTAATGCCATCCATAGTATTTGAATAGCCTCTGTTACAAATGTTTTTGATTTTAATTGCTTGGCTTGTCTGGAACCATATATCCCGGAAATGATACCTCCAACAGGCATCAGTAACCAAACCATGGAATGGTTGGGATTACTAAGAAAAACTTTAAGGATATATTGTCCAATGCAACAGACTAAAACCAACCATCCCCATAATAAAAAGTAAAAACTATTATCTGCTACAGAACCTTTCGACTTACTAATCATATTTGCTATGATCTTCAGACTTTCTTCTGGTGAAAATTCGGGTTCCTTTTCCATATTTACCGATTTGTTGGTTGACAATCATTTATTCAATGATAAGAATCTGTTGAAGTTACCGATTTCACCCTATTATTGACAGGCTGCCAGTAATTTTTCAGCTTCCTCTTTTCCCCAATTTGGGTGCATAGCTGAAGCAGGTTGAAATGTTTTATACAATTCTATGGATTTTTCAAATAGTTTTTTTGCAACTGCCTTACCACCGCCAAATGCTTCGGGCGTATTCATTAAGGTTTGTCCGCTTAGGTAATAAATTCTTGGGTTTTTCGCATCAGCATTTGTGGCATTTTCCAGTGCAGCAGTAGCTTCTGCACCGTAGGTCTGCCAGCGTGCCATTGGGTCAACTGTCATTTGCAAAACGGCCACCATTTGCTTTAAACAAAATAATTCAGAATTATTTTTTTCCAATGATTCAGCTTTGGAAATAAGGTCCTTGCATTTTTCAGCAACCTTATCCTTATCTGCTTTTGGATTCATCCAACCTGTTAGGTAATTACTGTAAGCTGCATAGTAATAGGGAAGCCACTTATCTTTTTCCGCATCGCCAATTCTTTCAAAAAATGAGGAAGCTGCGGTCATATCTTCAGCAGATTTTGCAGACTTTAATTGAGATAGCCCATTAGACATCCCTGATTCAAACCTGGATTGTGCAGAAATGATTCCGCAGATAAACATGGAGATAATGATTAATACTTGTTTCATACAATTGATTTTATGGTTGATTAAGATTGTTTGTTTTTGATTTTGTCGTATTCTCTTTGAACGTCTGTTTGTCCATCAGCACTATAAGCATTATAGTATTGAAAAGCTAAGGATATTCCCCAGCCAATTATTGGCCAGATAGGCCAGAAATGTGAACCCGATCCGTTTGTTAGAAACCAAATTGCAATAAGGAAAGGATTCACGATCAAATAGGCAAAAAGGCTTTTACGGAATGCTGCCCTGGCTTTTGCAATTTCCCATAGTTGCTGGTCTTTATTTTTTTCCATGTTCCTGGTTTTAATTGTAAAGTGATTAAATTAATTAAGTTGCCTGTTTTATAAATTATTGTTGATGGCATCCTGCCTTCTGTCAACACCCCAGCTTAAAAACATACCTATAAAAAAGAATCGGGGTGCTGGTGGCGTAATGGCTTCTTTTCTGGCACCATTGTAAGAATAATTATAACCAAAGATCTGGTTACTGTTAAATACATTGGTTACTGAAGCCACAATAACTGCATAAGCTTTTTTAATAGACGTGAGGTAATTCATACTAAATCCCAGTGAATGGTAGGCAGGTGTTTTTCCCTGGTCAGCCAGTTCATATTTACCACCGTTCAATTGCAGGTTATAATAGGGTCTGCCCGTTGCATAGGAATACGTAAAATTGAAACCGGTATTCCATTCATTCACAAAACGTTTCATTACTAAGGATGCGGTATGATTGGCCGCGAAATTAGGTTGCATGGCATAGGGAAAATTTAAAAAATCTCTTTTGGTATCCAGGTAAGAATAGCTGATCCAGTAATCAAGACCTTTAATTGTTTTCTTATCCCGCCAGAAAAATTCCAAACCTTTTGCATCACCAAACCCATCATTATTAAATGCAGGATAAGTTTTTACAAGGTCTGAATATTTTTTATAAAAAACCTCTGCACGAAAGGTTTGTAAAGTGGTATTCTTGATATAATTTATTATAAAATGAGATGCTTTGGTATAGCCAAAATTTGTTGTGGCAACTATATAATTGTTTTCGGGCTTTTGGTAAAAAGTACCATAAGCAATACTCATCTGTGCGCCTTTCCCTGTTTTGTATGCCAGTGATAACCTAGGTGCAATATTCATTTTATTGATCAGAGAGGAATGTTCTGCCCTAACACCCAGCTTAGCAGCTAATTCATTGGTTATATAAAGATCGGCTTCTGTAAATATGGCTTTGTAATGATCGGGTAAAATAGATGTAAAACTGTTGTAGACTGTTTTATTGTAAGCATACTGGTACTCTCCACCAAATCGTATTACGCTGATCCCGCTTAAACGTTTGTCGAATACGGCTTTGATCTGACTTAAATCACTTTTTGTTTCCAGTTGGAAATTAGTACCGTCTATCCAGGTTAAGCCGGTTTTGATGGGTGTATTTTGCTGATCCTGAATCTGGTTGTCAATATCATTGTGGTCTGTGCTAAAACTCATACCCAGGTTCATTTTCCAGCCATGACCTAAATTTTCTCGCATGCTAAGATTTTGGTACCAGTTGGTATTTTTTAAACCAAAAGCGTTCTTCAGTGCAGGATCATCAATATTAGGTCGGCGAATTCCCAATCGGTTGGTAGCAAAAGTTGAATAGTATTTTATGATCCCCCCATTTTTGGTTTTAAAACGAAAATTGGCATCTGCTGCATGGTATTCTGGTATACTAAAATTGTCAGGCCCTTGCGGAACAATATTGAAATAAGCAGCCAGATTGGTATAATCATATCGCATACCCCAGGATGAATTTTTGTCCTTGGCAACTTTTTGCAAACCGGCTCCTAAGAAAATGGGAGAAATGGAAGCACTTGCTTCTGACCTTTCTGGTATATCAATGGTTTCTAAAATCAAGGCAGATGATAATGCCTGACCATACAATGCTGAGTAGCCACCTGTGCTAAATACGGTTCCTTTAAATAAAAAGGGTGAAAACCTTCCTCTTTGCGCAAGGTCGGGCACACTGCTGAAGAAAGGATTGTTCACTAAAGTTCCATCAATAAATTGTTTGGTTTCATAACCTGCACCACCCCTTACAAATAATCCTTCCTGTTCTCCCACCTGTTGGGCACCTGGCAAAGTTTTTATCACCGCCGTAATATCAGCATTGGCACCACCGGTTGTAACCACATCTAATGAACTTAATACGGTAGCTGCTCTTTTTCTATCACCAGCTTCAAAACTTCCTGCTGTTACAATCACCGCTTTTAATTCGCTCACTTCTTCTTTGATAGTACAAACCAGGTCAGCGATATCTTTTTCAATTAGCAATTTTAATTCAACAGAAGTATAACCAACCATACCCACAACCAAGGTCTGTTCTCCTTTTTCAAAAGTTTTAAAAGTAAAATGTCCGGTAGAATCACTGATTCCTCCATCATAAGAACCTTTTACTGCAAGACTAGCACCTGAAATTATTCTACCCCGATTGTCTTTAACCGTTCCTGAAATTTTGGTTTGGGCATGTACTATCTCTGATGACAGTAAAAATATTAACAGGTAAAATATGTTTTTCATCGATTTATCCTTTGAGAACACAAAAATAGAGTAGTTTATTTTATAAACCTAATTATTTTATAAATATTATTTTATTGGTATTTATTCAAACTAATATATTGATTGACAGTTAGTTATGATATTACAAAGAATTTTCATTTTCACTAGAAAGCTTATAAAATGAAGAAACCCCGTTAAAACGGGGTTTCTTGAAATACTATTTAAAAGGTAGCTCTTATTTATAAGAACCCATAATTCCTTTTGCCATCTGCACCATCTTTTCCAGACTTGCATCATTCAATTGACCTTTTTTAAACTCAGCCAGCACATCAGGTAATTTGTTTTCCATATCAACCAGGAAATGAGATTCAAACTCTTTTACCTTGGCAACTGCTACATCTTTCAATAAACCTTGGGTTCCCAAATAAATAATGGCAACTTGTTTTTCTACAGACATAGGTGAGTATTGTAATTGCTTCAATACTTCCACATTACGGGCGCCCTTATCAATTACATTCTTTGTGGCAGCATCTAAGTCGCCTCCAAATTTAGAGAAGGCTTCCAGCTCACGGTAAAGGGCCTGATCTAATTTAAGTGTACCAGCAACTTTTTTCATGGATTTGATCTGTGCATTACCACCCACACGACTAACAGAAATACCCACGTTAATAGCCGGACGAATACCTGCGTTGAACAAGTTACCTTCTAAGAAGATCTGACCATCGGTGATGGAAATTACGTTAGTAGGGATATACGCAGATACATCACCAGCCTGTGTTTCAATAATAGGTAAAGCAGTTAATGAACCACCACCTTTTACCAGGTGTCTGATAGATTCTGGCAGATCATTCATATTCTTAGCTACATCATCATTGGCAATAACCTTTGCTGCGCGCTCCAATAAACGACTATGGAGATAGAATACATCACCTGGGTAAGCTTCACGTCCCGGTGGTCTTCTCAACAAAAGAGAAACTTCACGATAGGCAACTGCCTGCTTAGAAAGATCATCATAAATGATCAAAGCCGGACGACCTGTATCGCGGAAGAATTCACCAATCGCAGCTCCGGCAAATGGCGCGTAGAACTGTAAAGGAGCAGGATCAGAGGCAGAAGCACATACAATAGTAGTGTATGCCATCGCACCATTGTCGTTCAATGTTTTCATAACACCGGCAACAGTTGATGCTTTTTGTCCAATGGCTACATATATGCAATAAACAGGATTACCTGCATCAAAAAATTCTTTTTGATTGATAATGGTATCCACACAGATTGCGGTTTTACCGGTCTGACGGTCGCCAATTACCAACTCACGCTGCCCACGGCCAATCGGGATCATTGCATCAATGGCCTTGATACCAGTTTGCAAGGGTTCTTTAACCGGCTCACGATAGATAACACCCGGCGCTTTACGCTCCAAAGGCATTTCATACAATTCACCCGTAAGTGGACCTTTACCATCGATAGGATCTCCCAGTGTATTGATAACACGACCAACCACACCTTCACCTACTTTGATAGAAGCGATTTTTCCGGTTCTTTTTACTTTGGCACCTTCTTTAATGGATCCGCTGTCTCCCATCAAAACCACACCCACATTATCTTCTTCCAGATTCAATGCAATAGCTTTTACACCATTGTCGAACTCTACCAGTTCTCCACTACGTACACCATTGAGTCCATATACACGGGCAATACCATCACCCACCTGTAATACAGTACCCACTTCTTCCAGATCAGCGCTTGCATTGAAATTACTGAGCTGTTGTCTCAGTATCGCTGATATTTCGTCGGGTTTAATGTCTACCATGATCTATCTACTTTTAAAAGTTATTGTTAGCTATTATTATGTAAAACTATCGCAGGCTTTGAACAAATAAATTCTCGGCAAACTGCTTCTTAATGTCTTTCAGGCTGCGTAACACACTGGCATCAACCAAATTATTATGGAATTCTAGAAGAAAGCCACCGATCAGGTTTTCATTAACTGCGGTTTCCAATTCTATCGTTCCCATTCCTTTTTCAGTTTTCAGCTTTTGTTCTATAGACTGCTTCAATTCTTCACTCACTGCAACTGCGGTGGTCAATTTCACTTTATGAATTCCTTTGATCTCGTTGTATTGATCTACAAATGAAAATGCAATTTCAGGTATTTCGCTTTCACGACCCTTTTTTATGAGCAAAGTGGTGAAAGCTGCAGTTAATTCGCTCACTTTTCCCTTAGTAACGGCTGCTATGATACTTTCTTTCTGGTCTGCTTTTATAATGGGACTTTTTAACAATGCAACAAAATCCTTACTGGCCTTGCATACAGCTTGTAAGTATTTCATATCTGCATACACGGCTACCAAAGAACCTTTTTCTGTTGCAAGGTCAATCAAACTTTTGGCATACCTGTTCGCTAAACGTGGATTCGGCATATTTCTATATGTAAATGTGGCAATTTGAAAATTTGAAAATGTCCATTGAGGATTTTCAAATTTTCAAATTAATTCAATTTCACTCCATCAGCCAATTGAGAAATAAATTTCTCCTGTGCTGCTTTATCATTCAATTCGCGACGTAAGATCTTTTCACTTACTTCAATCACCATGGCACCTACCTGATTTTTTACATCAATCAATGCCGCATTTTTTTGTTGTGTGATAGCAACCTGCGCTTCAGAAATGATACGGTCGTATTCACTCTTTGCTTTGTCTTTTGCTTCGTCAATCATTTTGATAGTTTGTTCACGGGCTTCTCTGATCATCACACTTCTTTCTTCTCTTGCCTGAGCCATCAATGCTTCATTCTCACTTACCAATGCAGCCATTTCTGCCCTAACCGTGATGGCAGTAGTTAATGCATCACTGATATTTTGTTCTCTTTCTTTTAATCCTTTGATGATAGCAGGCCATGCCATCTTTGCCAGGAAATAAAATACAATCAAAAACGATAATAGGGTCCATATAAGTAACCCTGGATCTGGTTGAAGTAATTTCATATCGGTAATCTCCTATATTCCTTTAAAGGAATTTTTGAAAATGTTTATCCCTTAAACTTTACCCTGAGGGTAAATGGGAGTTAAAAAACTGCACCCTCCGTCCTTTACTTCAGGTGCAGTATTAATTTTAATACAATGGCTTATTTTAAAACCATTGCAAGGAAACCTACGATGATTCCGAACAATGCAGCACCTTCTACAAGGGCAGCAGCCAGGATCATATTAGCACGGATATCGTTCATGGCTTCAGGCTGGCGAGCAATGCTTTCTACAGCACCTTTACCAATCTGACCAATACCTAATCCTGCGCCAATTGCAGCAAGACCAGCACCAATAGCACCGCCTGCATTCGCAGTTCCATCTAACAAAATTGTCATCAAACTCATGATCGTTTATTTACAGTTAAAAAAAACAAATTAATGATGCGCTTTTTCCTCGTGATGCTCCCCTTCAAAAGCTGCGCCTATGAATACTGCTGTAAGGTTGGTAAAAATGAAAGCTTGTAAAAAAGCCACCAACACTTCAATCAGGTAAATAAATACGGTAAAACCAATAGCTACCGGTGTTGTTCCCCAACCGGCGATAGTATTCATCTGGCCAAAAATGAAGATCAGGGAAATCAAACATATAATGATGATATGCCCTGCAACCATATTGGCAAAAAGACGAATGATCAAAGCAAAGGGTTTGATAAATACACCCAGAAATTCAACCAAAACCAGAATAGGTTTTACAAAACCCGGTACGCCTGGAGGATTGAATATATGCCCCCAGAAATGTTTATTGGTACTAAAAAGAATCACCACAAACGAGATCAGACCCAATACCACTGTAAAAGCAATATTACCTGTTACATTAGCGGTACCCGGAATTAATCCGAAAATATTATTGATTAAAATAAAGAAAAAGGTGGTAAGCAGATAAGGTAGGTATTTCTCGTATTTATGGCCCAGATTGGGTTTGGCAACTTCATCACGAACAAAAGTGATCACTGGTTCCAGCAAATTCTGTTTGCCCTTGGGTGCCGATGTAACACCAGCGCCTTTTTTATAAGAATTACCTATAGAATACATCAACCAGCAAAGGATAGTTAAAGCAATCATCATCTGCACCACATTACGGGTAAGGGAAAAATCCCAAACCTTGATGCTTTCTTCTACAGTACCATCTTCTTTTACAGCTATTATTTTCTCTTCGTCAATTTTATAGCCATTATAATTAGCATGCCCATGCTCAAATTTTGATGACATGAAAGCGGCAAATCCTCTCTCTTTTGAATAAAGTATAATAGGTAACGGAATAGACACATGGTGAATTTTGCCCTCACTATCATGGTACTCTGTAAAATGAAACTCATGGTTATCCAGGATATGTCCAAAAATGACTTCAGCAGCATTAAAACCTTCTTTTTTCTCTTCAGAAGCATTGTGCTCGGCTGTGGCTTCATGATGAGCCGTATCCTGTGCAAAAACAGGCACTGAAAAAATGATCGCAAAAAGGCTGAAAGACGCTACCAGTAATAATTTCACAGTTCTAAAGGCCATACCAGTTTCTAAATTTGCGGCAAAGATAGGGGTAAGGGGGGTGAAAACCATGAAGTAAAGCGGATAAAAAACCGAAAAAATAGGAAAGAATTTAAACCTTCCCTTCCCTTATTTTTTTAATCATTTCCAACTGTAAAACATCAAGTTGATCTTTTGGCCGATTGACAACTTTTTTATTGGCTATCAAGTGATTAATATGCAAAAATGGGATTTTTATACCAGAGATTTCTGCACAAGAAGCCATTGCTAAGCAGGTCTCAAATGATTCATTTTCAATGCCTTTCATCTCAGTCATAATATCTAATTCTACACCTGCAGCATAAAAACTGGTCCATCCGGGAATAAATTGCATGGTTTCAATTGACACCAAATCGCCATAACCAAGTTCAAAAAATGCTTTTCTAAGATTTTGCCTATTTGGGAGACTTTCCTCAATCCAGATATCTAAATCGTCGGTTGACCGATTATACCCATGAAAACGGGTAGCGAAACCACCTACCATAATATATCTAACCTGAAATTTATTTAGGGTACGCCAAAAACTGATTAATTCTTCTTCAAGAACATCCATAAATTATAATTATCATTTATGTGTTACAGAAGCCTTATTCAAGAGCAAATTTCTTTTCAGCATTTGTGTAAATAAGTGCAACTTTTCCTCATCGGGGCGAAAGATGTCTTCCTTCAATTTTTCGGTTTCAGACAGTTCAATAAACCCATATTTAACCTGCTGTTCTGCAACAGTATTATTAGTGGGTACTTTATGAGAAATATTATCTGACATTTATTTATTATTTACACCAACACAGCCCTTTTCTTATCAAACTGCATTTCATGCAATTTAGCATAAAATCCGCCCAGTGCCAAGAGCTGCTCATGTGTGCCCATTTCTTTGATCTCACCTTTATCCAGAACTATGATCTTGTTGGCTTTACGGATAGTGGATAGCCTGTGTGCTATTATAATGGAGGTTCGGCCAGAAATCAGTGCATTAGTGGCTTTCTCAATGAGTTGCTCACTTTCGGTATCAATAGAAGATGTTGCTTCATCCAGTATCAGGATTGCCGGATTAAAAAGTAAGGCCCTGATAAAAGATAATAACTGCCGCTGACCCAAACTTAAAGTATTACCCCGCTCCATCACATCATAATCATACCCACCAGGCAACTGGTTAATGAATTCATCAACCCCTATCATCTTTGCTGCTGCAATAACCTGTTCTCTGCTTATTTCCGGATTATGCAGGGTAATATTGTCTATCACAGATCCCGAAAAAAGAAATACATCCTGTAATACCACCCCAATACTTTTGCGCAAAGTTTCCAGTTTGTAATCTTCTATATTAACCCCATCAATTAAAATGGCACCTTCCTGAATATGGTACAAACGATTCAATAAACTGATGATGGATGTTTTACCACTTCCTGTATGCCCAACCAAAGCAACTGTTTCACCAGCCTGAACAGTAAATTGAATTTGCTTTAGCACTTTATTGGGCGGAACATATGCGAAGCTTACATTTTGAAATTCAATTTTACCGGCCATTTTTACCGGATCATAGGCATCTGGTTTTGAGATAGGTGTAACATCTTCATTATCCATCACTTTAAAAACCCTTTCTGCTGCAATCATACCCATTTGTAACACATTAAACTTATCGGCTATTACCCTTAATGGACGAAAGATCTGGTTGAGGTATAAAATAAAGGAAATCAATAACCCCGCATTGAGTGTTCTGCCAGCAACCCACCAAACCAATAATCCTGTGCTGATAGCCAGTACTACTTCCACTATTGGAAAAAAAACAGAATACGCAAAAATGGCGTTGATATTGGCATTCCGATGCTCTATATTTATTTTCTGAAACTTTTTAAACTCCTTTTCTTCTGCGGCAAAAGCCTGCACCACCTGCATGCCTGTTATATGTTCCTGCACAAAAGCATTTAAAGCAGCAACTGCATTCCTAACACGAATAAAACTCCTGTTCACTGTTTCCTTAAAATAATAAGTAGCCACAATCATTACAGGGAAAGGAATCAAACTGATCAGTGTTAACCGCCAGTCGATCCAAAACATAGTGGTAAGCGTAATAATGATAGTAAGAAGATCAGCAATGATAGGCACCAATCCATCCGAAAAAATATCATTGATACTTTCAATATCATTGATGGTTCTGGTTGTTAAAGTTCCAATAGGCGTTTTATCGAACTGACTAAGATTGAGGTTGATGATCTTCCTGTAAACGGAAATACGCATATCCCGCACCACACTTTGTCCCATTCTGGCTGTCATAAATGAAAACAAAAACCGAACAGAGGTTTCTAAGAGCAGAAAAATAACCTGGAAGATACTTATAACAATTATAAACCTGGTTGCATCGCTTATATCAGTATTAAAAAGCAAAGCATTTAACCAGCCAGGTAATAGTACAGATTTTCCTGTTGCCTTATCAATCGTTAGTTGAATGAGGTAAGGTCTTATGGGTGCAAAAAATGCCATTACAATAGCAAGTGCAATGCTTATATAAAACTGGTACCTGTAAGGATGTACAAAATGAAATACCCTCTTTAAAAGGGAAAAATCAAAAATTTTCTTCTTGGGAGATTGACGCATATTAGTTGCCAAAGGTAAGGCGGGAAGCGTTTGATTGAGTAGAGGGGTTATTGGTATTTTGAAGTGAAGAGCTTTAAGCAAGATACTGGATGCTGGATACTGGATTTAAGTCTCAGGTTTTACGATGCAGCTTCCTTCGTATATTCGCTATTAGATGGAGCAGTCAGCAGATAACATACAAGAAACGGTATTAGTAAAATATAGTTTAACAGAAGATCAGGAAAAAAATGAGATCATCCGTTATTACCGTGCTTTGTTACGCAGCCTCAGGCCCAAACTAAAAAAAGGTGATAAGGAACTGGTTCGTACCGCATTTCAAATGGCGGCTGAAGCACATAAAACCATGCGCCGGAAAAGCGGTGAGCCTTATATATTACACCCAATTGCAGTTGCCATGATCTGTGTGGAAGAAATTGGCCTGGGTGTAAGAAGTACCATTTGTGCATTATTACACGATACCGTAGAAGATACGGATATCTCACTGGAAGATGTTGACCGTGAATTTGGTCATGAGATTTCCAAAATTGTTGATGGCCTTACCAAAATCTCCAGCGTAGTTGATACCAATACCAGTCAGCAGGCAGAAAACTTTAAAAAAATCCTGCTCACCCTTACAGATGACCCCAGGGTGATACTGATTAAATTGGCCGATCGTTTACACAATATGCGAACGCTTGACCATATGAAGCGGGAGAAGCAACTTAAGATTGCTTCGGAAACTGTATGGGTTTATGCTCCTTTGGCGCATCGCATGGGTTTATACAATATTAAAACGGAACTGGAAGATCTTTCCATGAAATACATGGAACCCGATGCCTACCGCGAAATAGCGAGAAAATTATCGGAAACCAAAAGAGAACGCACCCGTTATATCAATGAATTTATCAGACCTATCAAAGATAAATTGGTAGTTGGTGGCTTTCAATTTGAAATGTATGGCAGGCCTAAAAGCATCCATTCTATCTGGAATAAAATCAAAAAGAAGGCCGTAGCATTTGAAGAAGTATATGATTTGTTTGCCATCCGTGTTATACTGGACTCTCCCCCGGAAAAAGAAAAAGAAGATTGCTGGAAAGTGTATTCCCTGATTACTGACGAATACACGCCTTCGCCCGAAAGATTACGCGACTGGCTAAGTAATCCTAAAAACAATGGTTATGAAGCCCTGCATACAACTGTGATGGGCCCCCAGGGCAAATGGGTAGAAGTGCAGATTCGTACTAAAAGGATGAATGAAATTGCAGAAAAAGGTTTAGCCGCACATTACAAATACAAGGAAGGCAGCAATGATGAGGACCGTTTTGATAAATGGTTCGGCCAGATCAGGGAAGTATTGAGTTCCCCGGATGCGGATGGTGTAGACTTTTTGCAAGATTTTAAAACATCCTTTCTTGCAGAAGAAATCTATGTTTATACCCCAAAAGGGGAAGTAAAAATGTTGCCCACCGGTAGCACGGCGCTTGACTTTGCTTTTTCAATTCACTCAGCCATCGGCACCAAATGTATCGGTGCCAAAGTGCACCATAAACTAGTGCCCATCAGTCATAAACTGAGAAGTGGCGACCAGATTGAAATCATTACCAGTAACAAACAAAAACCATCAGAAGACTGGCTCAATATGGTGGTTACTGCAAAAGCCAAAAGCAAAATCAAAGATGCACTTCGCGAGGAGAAAAGAAAGATTGCAGAAGACGGCAAATACACTTTACAAAGAAAGCTGGAATCAATTGGTGCCAGTTACAACCAGCACAATATTGATGAACTGGTTCAGTTTTATAAATTGCCCTCTCAGCTTGACCTTCATTATAAAATAGCCACCAAAAACATTGATTTAAGGGAATTAAAAGAATTTCAGGTTTTGGGAGATAAAATAGACCTGCCCAAACCCAAACCTGTGGTGATCGATATCCCTGCAGACCAGGCTCACCAAAAACACCTGAAAAGCAAAGATTCAGAACTGATCATTTTTGGAGAAAGTAGCGATAAAATTATGTACACACTGGCAAAATGCTGTCACCCCATTCCGGGAGATGATGTATTTGGCTTTGTAAGTACAGGTAAGGGACTGATTATTCACCGCACAAACTGCCCTAATGCAACTCAGCTGTTGGCTAATTATAGTCATAGGGTGGTAAAAACCAAATGGGCCAAAAACAAGGAGATCTCCTTCCTTACCGGTTTAAAGATTATTGGCCTGGATGATGTGGGTGTCATCAATAAAATTACTAATGTGATCAGTGGCGACCTTAAAATTAATATCGCGGGACTAACCATTGAGTCAAGAGAAGGGATGTTTGAGGGTACGATCAAGGTTTTTGTTCATGATAAGGAAGAACTGGAGGTATTGGTGGTTCGTCTGAAATCATTAAATGGCATACAAACAGTTGATCGTTTTGATACAGAAAACATGGTATAAATATCATTTTACCCACATCATCTTCCCGTTCATGATATTTAATTTTGCGTAATTAGGAATTACTGATAGCCTTCTCTTATTTTTGTTGCGATTCAAACAAATTATATGGTTGACGTTATTTTAGGTTTACAATGGGGTGATGAAGGAAAGGGAAAAATCGTAGATTACTTTGCACCCAATTATGATATAGTTGCCCGTTTTCAGGGAGGACCAAATGCGGGGCATACTTTATACGTAGAAGGAAAAAAAATGGTCTTGCATCAAATACCATCTGGTATTTTTCACCAAAATAAGGTTAATGTTATTGGGAATGGTGTGGTACTTGATCCCATAACATTAAAAAAAGAATGTGACGCTGTAGCCGCTTTTGGAATTGATGTAAAGAAAAACCTGTTTATTTCACAACGCACCAATATCATTGTTCCTACGCATAGGGCCTTAGACAAAGCATCAGAATTATCAAAAGGAGAAAGTAAAATTGGTTCTACCTTAAAAGGTATCGGACCTGCTTATATGGACAAAACAGGCAGAAATGCCTTACGTGTGGGTGACCTGCTCAACAAAAATTTTAACACCTTATATTCTGAGCTAAAACAAAAACACCAAAAACTGCTGGATAATTTTCATTTTAATGAAGATATCAGCGCCTGGGAAACAGAATTTTTTGAAGCCCTTGAATTCTTAAAATCTTTGAATGTTATTAACTGTGAATATTTTATTAACAATCAGATAAAAGCAGGCAAAAAAGTTTTGGCAGAAGGAGCGCAAGGTAGTATGCTGGATATCGATTTTGGCACCTATCCCTTTGTTACCTCATCCAATACCATATCCGCGGGTGTTTGTACAGGTTTAGGTGTTTCGCCTAATCAGATCAATGAAGTAATGGGTGTTACCAAAGCTTATTGCACACGTGTTGGTGGCGGTCCTTTCCCCAGCGAACTAAATGATGCAACCGGCGAAGAACTAAGGAGAATTGGTAGCGAATTTGGCGCAACAACTGGCAGACCGAGACGTTGCGGCTGGATTGACCTCGTAGCGCTGCGTTATGCCTGTATGATCAATGGTGTTACACAGGTAATCATGACCAAAGCAGATGTTTTAGACAGTTTCAAGGAATTGGAAGTTTGCACTGCTTACGAAATTGATGGCAAAGAAACCAAAGAAGTTCCTTTTCAAATGTCGGGCGTTCAAATAGATCCTGTTCTGCAAAAATTTGCTGGTTGGGATATGGATACAACTGGCATTAAAGAGGTAATTGCAGTTCCTGAAGTAATGCATACTTATATTAACTTTATCAATGAGTATATTGGGGCACCGGTAAAATATGTTTCAAATGGTCCGGGAAGGGATCAAATAATTCATATTTAAAATTGGCATCCCCTTTGCTATTGAAAAATATTTTTGGAAATTAATAATTTGCGTACAAAATTTACGCTTCAATCTTATTAGGAAAATGGCACCGAAGTCTGATAAGGATATCAAATCCTCATCCCGCAAAAAAACACCAGCAAAAAATGCTGAAGCAAAACCGTCATCTAAATCCAAAAAAGAAATAGATGATGATGATGAACTGGCAGATGATGAAGAGTTGGATGTAAAACCATCCGTTAAAAAAACTACATCCAAATCTGCAGGCAAAAAAACCAAATCGGAAGACGATGAGGAAGATGAAGCTGATGAAGTAGATGATGATTGGGAAAAATCAGAAGAAGATGACGACTGGGACCCTGACTTTGACGAATTTGATATTCCAAAAAGCAAGGGAAAGAAAGCCGCAGGTGGTGAAGGTCCTTCCAAATTAAAAAAAGAAGAAGAAGACGATTTTAAACTTGACGAAGATTTTAAAGAGTTCGACCTCTTTAACGATAAGAGTGGCGGATTTGATGATGAAGAAGACGATGATTTTTGATCATCAAACCAATCAATGACCCAAAGAATAACAGAAAACTTTCCTGTTCAAAATATTACCCATTTCAAACAAAAAATGTTGCACTGGATTACCCGGTACAACATTTTTTGTTTACTGGATAACCACCAGTACCCTACCAACCAACCTTCTGTTGAATGGATTGCGGGTGCCGGAGCAAGAAATGTGTTTAGAGGATCTGATAATTGTTTACAGGAACTGGATAAATTTTTAGCCCCCAATAACGACTGGCTATTTGGCCACCTGGGATATGATTTAAAAAACCAGATCGAGCCACTACAATCCCAGCACCCTGATAATATTGGCTTCCCCGATATATTCTTCTTTCAGCCGGAAATTGTTGTCCAACTAAAAAATGATCAATGCTCCATAGCTTCTTTTTCTCAAAAACCATCAAGTATATTTCATGAAATTCTTGCATCTGATCCTCCCGTAAAAAATAACCAGGAAGCAATTAGTATTCAACCCCGAATTAACAGAGAGGAATATCTTGCTATAATCCGCCACTTATTAGCACATATAGGCAGAGGCGATTGTTATGAGATAAATTTCTGCCAGGAGTTTTTTGCAGAAAACGCGATGATCCATCCCGCAGCTATTTATGAAAAACTCACCCAAATTTCACCCAATCCATTTTCCTGTTTTTACGCAGTAGATAACCATTATTTAATGTGTGCCAGTCCGGAAAGATGGCTACAAAAAAAAGGCAGAAAATTAATCTCACAACCTATTAAAGGCACTATTGAAAGAAATAGAGAGAACAGTGAATTGGATAATGAATTGAAAATAAAATTGCAACAAAGTGAAAAAGACAGAAGCGAAAATGTGATGATCGTTGATCTTGTAAGAAATGATCTTAGTAAAATTTGCAGAGAAGGTAGTGTACGTGTAGAAGAACTTTTTGGCATTTATAGTTTTCCGCAGGTACATCAAATGATCTCTACAATTTCAGGAGAATTAAGGGAAGATATGGTTATGAGTGATATTCTTAAAGCTAGTTTTCCTATGGGAAGTATGACGGGTGCCCCAAAAAGAAAAGTAATGGAACTGATTGAAAAATATGAAATAACCAAAAGAGGCATTTATTCCGGAGCTGTAGGTTATTTTAGTCCGGAAAATGATTTTGACTTTAATGTGGTCATCAGAAGTATCCTTTACAATGCCAACAATAAATACCTTTCTTACCAGGTAGGTGGTGGCATCACGGCCAACAGTATTCCTGAAAAAGAATATGAAGAATGCCTGCTAAAGGCTTCGGCTATCCGTATGGTTTTGTCAGAAATTTAAATAGCAATTATTTTACAGCAAATCCCCCTTCTAATAAAGCATGGATAGACTCCATCAAAAGGTCTTTTTTTCTTGCTTCAAATAATGCCATTTTTACTTTATCCAATCGCATGGGATATTTTTTTCCTTCTGCTAGTACTTTATCAAAACCAGGATTCCATTTGTGAAACTGAACAGGATCAAGTGCAAGGCTTTTAACTAATATTGCCGACTGGTACCTGCCACTTAATGCTGTTATACTTGTATTGGCAAGCTCTTCTGCACTCAGCACCACTTCTTCCGGTTTATCGTTCCTGGCTTTTTGTATGGTTGTTTCAGCAGCAGTCATCGTAGTTAAACCGCCGGTTCCTTCAAACACATAATGGGTACCAATAAATTTTTTTACATGGTTGCGTGTTTCTTCGGGCAAATAATATTGCAAATCCCAGAAATCCCTGGTTCCGGTTTTACGAATAGCACCCCTAACCCTGCCAGCACCTCCATTATATGCCGCAACTACCAGAATCCAGTCGCCAAATTCCTGAAAAAGTTCTTTCATCAGCTTTGCAGCAGCCGTTGTGCTTTTGGCAAAATCAGTTCTTTCATCAAACCTTCCTGTTCTGAGCCCAAACCTTCTGGCTTCATAGTCCATCAATTGCCAGGGACCCACAGCACCTGCCCAGGAAACCAGTCCGGGGTTTAAATGACTCTCAATGACACTGAGGTATTTCATTTCTTTGGGAATGCCATAACGCAACAGGATATTGTCGTACAGATCAAAATAAGGCTTCCCCCAACTTTTCATTTTTTCCAGTTCCTTGCCTTGCTTTTTAATATAATCCTGTACAAAAGAAACAGCCCTTGGATTCAATTGTGTTGCATATGGTTTAGACGCATCGTAACGGCTGTTTTTGAAAAGACTTTTAAATGCATTTTTATCTGAAACAAGTGAGTCTTTCTGTTGTAGTGTATTTAAGGTTGAAGAAGGAAAAGCAGCTAATAAAGTATCTGCACTTTGCAAACCTGTTACCCAAAAAAATAAGGCTACCCAAACTATTTTATTAGTAAAAAAATGGCGTAACAATATTTGCGTTTTTAGGTACACAGCGTTTAACGATAAATTAGAAAGATATACTACTTGTAAGCCAACAATTGCTTGGATATGCGAAGTAAAGATACCTCTTCAAAATTTGCGGTCATTATTTGTAGTCCAAAAGGCAAACCATTGGCATGTGTAAAAACAGGTATAGAGATGGCAGGTATACCCACCAGATTAGGGTAAACCGTATAAATATCTGCCAAAAACATCTCAACGGGATCATTGCTTTTCTCTCCAATTTTAAAAGCAGTAGAAGGTACTGTTGGTGAGAGAATCGCATCAAAATCAGCAAAAATCTCTTTCGTACGATTTAACAGTAACCTTCTAACCTGTTGTGCTTTTGTAAAATAAGCATCAAAATATCCGGCGCTGAGCACAAATGTTCCCAGCATGATTCTGCGTTGTACTTCCTTTCCAAAACCCTCACTTCTCGATTTTTTGTATAACTCTGTTAGGTCATCACCTTCTGAAATGGTTGCCCTGTAACCAAATTTCACCCCATCATACCGGGATAGATTACTGGATGCTTCTGCTGTGGTTAATACATAATAGGCAGGCACAAC
>CALRUV010000021.1:0-23965 GCA_943371455.1 Chitinophaga pinensis
CATCAAAATTTCCTTGGTTGATGAATAGACTGATGGAATTTTTATCTAAAGAAAATGTATTTGCAAGGTACCTAAGGAAAAAAATATAAAATCATTCATTATGAGTTCCTTTGAAGTAATAGGCGGTAATAAATTAAAAGGCGAAATTATTCCACAAGGTGCCAAGAATGAAGCCTTACAAATTTTATCTGCGGTTTTGTTAACAGCGCAAACTGTTTCTGTTTCCAATATTCCTGATATACTGGATGTGAATTTGCTGATTGAATTGTTATCGGATATAGGTGTTAAAGTAAATAGGGTAGCAAGAGACACCTGCATCTTTCAGGCAGATGAGATAGATGCTGCCTACCTGGCATCGGAAGCTTTTCGTAAAAAAGGGGGCAGATTAAGGGGTAGTGTTATGTTTGCAGGCCCCATGCTGGCAAGGTTTAAGGAAGCATATATACCAAAACCGGGCGGAGATAAGATTGGACGTAGAAGACTTGACACCCATATCATTGGATTTGAAAAATTAGGCGCTATCTATGCTTATGATGATTTGCTGGGTTGTTTTACGCTTAAGGCAGAACAGCTCAAGGGCACTTATATGTTACTGGATGAACCTTCTGTAACCGGAACAGCCAATATAGTTATGGCAGCAGTTTTGGCAGAGGGAATTACCTCTATCTACAATGCTGCCTGCGAGCCCTATGTGCAGCAGCTTTGCAAAATGCTTAACCGAATGGGTGCAAAAATTTCGGGCATCGGAAGTAACTTGTTAACCATTGAAGGGGTATCCGTACTGCAGGGCACTGAACACCGCATGTTACCGGATATGATTGAGATAGGCAGTTTTATTGGGTTGGCTGCCATGACACAAAGTGAGATCACCATTAAAAATGCAGGTGTGGCACATTTAGGTGTGATACCAGAAAAATTTCAACAACTGGGCATTCAATTTGAATGTAAAAGGGATGATATTTATATACCGGCTCAGGATATTTATGAGATACAAACCTTTATGGATGGCGGCATCCTCACTATTTACGATCATCCCTGGCCCGGATTTACACCTGATCTTTTAAGTATTGTATTGGTAGTAGCCACTCAAGCAAGAGGCAGTGTGCTGGTGCACCAGAAAATGTTTGAGAGCAGGTTATTTTTTGTTGACAAACTCATTGATATGGGCGCACAGATCATCCTCTGCGATCCGCACCGCGCAACGGTGATTGGCCTTGGCAGAAAAAATAATCTACGTGGCATTACGATGAGCAGTCCCGATATACGCGCCGGACAAGCCCTCTTAATTGCTGCCCTCAGTGCCGAAGGCAAAAGTGTGATCCAGAATATTGAACAGATAGATCGGGGGTATCAATACATTGATGAGAGATTAAGGAATTTGGGGGCGGATATTAGGCGGGTTTCTTAAGATCAAATTGAGCCAATTGGGGTAATAGTATAAACACATATACTATTCTTAAAATCATTAATTTTGAAATTATGAAAATAGCACTTCAATATGTAAGCGAAATGAATGGTAAACCACAAGCCGTTCAAATGCCAGTGGGCAAATGGGAAAAAGTGCTTTCCCGTATCAGAAAATCTGAACAGGTACTACAACAATGAATTATAAAGTAATACCGGTTGACAAATTCAAAAAGGAAGCCAAACTGTTAATCAAAAAATATCTTTCTCTTAAAATCGAATTGTCTGAGTTAGCAGAATCTTTAGCTATTGATCCAACACAAGGAACTTCATTAGGTAATGACAGTTTTAAAATTCGAGTTTCCATTAAAAGTAAAGGGAAAGGGAAAAGTGGAGGCGCTCGAATTATCACTTATTTAATAACGCACAGAAAGAAGTATACCTTCTTACTATATATCATAAAGCGGAGTTCGATACAATTGACAACAAAACACTTCAATGAATCATTGCTGTTATTTCCAACGAGTAGTAAAATGGCACAAAACATTGCATTGAAATGATTGGGGCTTGCGGAGTAGGGCTTTCATCTATACCAAATATCCTAAGTTCGGGCTGAACAAAGTATAATCGGCAGTAAAACATGATATACTCTTTTGTAACTTTATAAATAACCAATTTTTAAAAAAGCTACATATGGGACTATTTTCAGCATTACTCGGCAACGCAGGATCTGTAAATCAGGAAGACCTATTTAAAGAATATGGAAAACTGTTAATTCAGGGAGAAGAAATTGAATTAGGTTTTAAATTGATCCGGGATACTTTCATTTTTACCAATAAGCGCCTGATCCTAATTGACAAACAGGGATTAACGGGAAACAAAATAGAATACAAATCTATTACGTACAAAAGCATATCAAGATTCAGCATCGAAACTGCCGGAACATTCGATCTGGATGCAGAACTTAGAATATGGGTATCCAGTGAACAAGTACCCAGTATTAAAAAACAGTTCAACAAATCAGTAAATGTATATGATGTTCATAAAGTACTTGCCACTTATGTTTTACATTAAACCAGCTAACAGGAGGAGATATGTGTTTTAGGAGACAGATAAAATTATCATTAGTAGCCATTTAATATTGAGAAGTCTATTCAAAGAGAAGAAAATATTGTTTCTTCATCACGAAATTATATATAGAAGCTAAAATGCTAAAAAGCAGGCCGAGTCAGGCAAAATTATTAAGAACAGCCAGAAAAATTCATAGAACTACAGGTGCATTGCTCTTTGTATTTTTTTTTATTATTTCCATAACAGGAATATTTTTAGGCTGGAAAAAAAACAGTGGCGGTTTCTTATTGTCCAAAACTTATAGCGGCAGTTCTACAGACTTTAAAGTGTGGTTGCCCATGGATAGTTTATATAAAGATGCCTGCCGAATTTTACACGACTCCGTTTCACCTAACCTATCCTTAGAACTTGATAGAATTGACATTCGTAAAAACAAAGGAACAGTCAAATTTGTGTTTACAGATAAGTATTGGGGAATTCAAATGGATGGTGCTACCGGGAAACTATTACATATTGAACGCAGAAGGTCTGATTTTGTAGAAAATATACACGATGGTTCTATATTGGATGTGTATTTTGGCACAAATGGTGGTGAGATAAAATTGGTTTATACAAGTATTATGGGCCTAGCCCTTTTAGTTTTCACCATTACCGGCTTTTGGCTTTGGTATGGACCCAAAAGAATGAAAAAGAGAACAGTAGGCAATGATTAAAGTTTCTTATCAAAAGAAATGATGGTTTTATAATGAATAAGAAATATGCTTTCGATCATCTAATAGACAACCTTACATTTTTACAAAGTTAAAGGCGGCCCCACCATCTTCATTCCATGTTCCTTGTGAATCCGGTCTAGCGTTTCCTGCGATGGACGTTCCTTCATATTATTCATCAACGCAAAAAATTCTTCCATCTTACCTGCAGGCTGTAAAAAATAGATCAGCTTTCCCCTTTCTGTTAATTGGATCCAGGTATGGGGAATCCCACGCGGTAAAAAAATAGTTTCGCCAGCTTGTAAGATCTTAGTTTCCTCACCTACTACAAACCGATACTCCCCTTCTGCAACATAAAATATTTCGTCCTGGTAAAGATGTACATGCAAGGAGGGACCGACTTTCCCTAATCCAATATACTCGAATACGGATAATTGACCGCCCGTATCTTTTGTAGATATTTTCAGGTTATTGGGGTGTACACCCAGAAATTTTATTTCCTCGCCAAACCTTCCTTTACCTGTTGGTACGGTGAATGATTTTTTGGCACTGCTTTGCTTAGTGGTTTTCTGTCCCAGCATAAGCATGGGTGCTGCTGTAAGTGTGGTTAATAAAAACTCTTTTCTTTTCATAACTCTTGGTTTAGTTAGGCAAAGATCTGAGCCTGCAAAAAAGATCAGTGGTAAAAAATAGACATTTTAGGTTTCAGCTTCTCCGAATAATCTTTCGGGTGCCTGGTTGTCGCGCTCAAAAAAACGGGTAGGCGTATAACCAGTAAAAGCTTTATAATCTTTTACCAGGTGTTGGTAATCATGGTATCCGCAATGGATGGCAATCGTTAGCCAATCTTTTTCGGGGTATTTATTTTTCATCCGGAATGCTTTATCAAACCTTATCAGGCGTAAGAATTCTTTTGGGCCAACACCCATTCTTTCCTGAAATTTTCTATCGAATTGCCGGTGCGATAAAAATGCTTTTTTGATAAAACTATCCAAAGAAACCGCATCATATTCAGCAAGCATTTCGCGCGAAACCGAATCAATTGCAGAATCTACATTTGAAGTGGCTTTTAATTTTTTATGAAGAAAAGATTCAATCACCAAAATCATACTTTGATAATCCTTAGCCAGATAAAGTTGTTCGTTCACATCTTGTACATCCTTGCCCAGCACTTCTTCTGCATCTGTAAAACGATTAGTGAATTCCTCTGAAGGTATATTTAATAGTTTAAACATACCGCCCGGTTGAAAGACAACCTGCAAAGAAAGAAATTTTTTAAACACAATGCGATCATTGGTGATAGTGTGCATACCCACAATAGCCGCATTTTTGGGTGTGATAAGTTCAGACGCATCCGAATAACGAATAGCAGTGGGTGTAGGAAAAAATTGCAAACAATGCTCCGGTCTGGGTGGATAGGCTTTACTCGGGATAACCATATTATCCGGAAAATTAAAATCAATGATGCGGTACAAGCGCACATATGCTTGCAAATGTTTACCGGGTATGATTTCATTAAGAAGCATTCCCTTATCTTTTTTTATTGGTTCTTGCCAATTCCCAATAGGCTTCAGCAAAACGTTTACCCATTAATCTTTGACTCTCCGAATTAAAATGCACAGAATCACCTCCATGTTTCAGATCCTGTGTTTCTATCAATGAAGCATACTGATCTTGTTGTGCAAATGATGCTAATATCTGATTGATTTGTTGCCAATAGTTATTACTATTAGAATATGATCCCAGCTCTCCTATAATAAAGGGCAGTCTTTTATTTTGAGACCTATTGCGAAAATGCGAAACCAGTTTACCTATTTGTTCTTTATGTATGGCTATTCTTGCAGGTTTTGCATCAGACTCTCCCTGGTGCCAAAGAATCCCTTTGATGGTTCCATATCGTTGTCCAATAGCCAGTTTCTCTTCAAAATTTTGCATCAGGTGAACACCCCTGTACAAAGAATCGCCCAGCCACTGTTGTATGCTACTGCCACCAATTGCTGTAGGAAGTAATAGTATAGAAATATGTTCCGGAATATTTTTTAGTAAGGTTCTGGCAAAAGAAACACCGCAATCCAATCCTGTTCTGGTAGGCTCATAAAAATGAAGGGGCTCTTTGGCATAAATTACCTGACCCATTGTATCAATACTCCATATTCTCTTGTTGCTAATAGTATCTGCTGGTTCAACCAGGCCGCGACCAGCCATATTAGATTGACCAGCCATTAAAAATACCCAGATATTCTTTTTCACAGGCATTTGTTGAACAGGTATTATTTCTTTGGGAAAGTTGCTAGTTCGGCTATCCTGCAAGGGAAACCAGGAAAAAGATAATAGAATAAAAAGAAGAAGAATAGTATGCTTCATCATATGCTAATTTAAGCTGTAAAAAAGAAATTCAGAAAATATAAAAGAATTCAGTTCTTGCTGAATTAGTAAGTAAACCTGCTTTTAAATATTGTCGAATCCCGTAAATTTCAAACATCTAAATCCATTGCTTAGAATAAGGCTATACTTTTATACCATGAATTCTTTTCAAACCTTACAGAACATCATTCAAAAAAGGCGTACCATCAAGCCTTCTGATATGAATGGAAATATTATTGAAACCTCATTGATACAACAATTACTGGCATTAGCCGATTGGGCCCCCACCCATGGCAGAACAGAACCCTGGCGTTTTTTGGTATATGAACAGGCTGCCAGAGCGCAATTTTGTGCAGACCACGCCGGTTTATACCAATCAAATACAGAAGCAGAAAAATTTAACCAGGGGAAATATGATAAGCTATTGCATATAGGTGATACCGTTTCCCATATCATACTTGTGTATATGAAAAGAACAGTTACCAAACCGGTACCTGCTATTGAAGAAATGGCCGCTGTTTCTGCAGCGGTTCAAAATATTTTATTAGGTGCCTCAGCCTTAGGTATTGGCGCACTCTGGAGCACTGGCGGGATGACGCACCACCCTTCTATGAAAAGCTACCTGCATTTGGAAGAAGAAGACCAGGTTATGGGTATTCTTTACCTGGGTTATTCAGATCTCCCCATGGTGGAAGGCAAAAGAAATATTCCTTTGGAAGCCAAGATCAGCTGGAAATCCTGAAATGAAAACCATTCAGTTTAATATCGTTTCTTTGTTCAAATGCCCCACATGCACGGAAAATTGATCATACTTACTGCCCCATCCGGTTCGGGTAAAACTTCTATTACCAGGTTCTTATTACAGAAATATCCTAAACTTTCTTTTTCCATATCAGCAACTACCCGCCAGCCCAGGATGAATGAAACCGATGGTGTGGCTTATTATTTTCTAACAGAAAAAGATTTCAGGGATAAGATCGATGCCAACGCTTTTATTGAATGGGAAATGGTTTACGAAGGTAAATACTATGGTACCCTTAAAACAGAACTGGAAAGAATTTGGCAGGAAGGCAAAGTGCCCATGCTGGATATTGATGTGCAAGGAGCCATCCATGTGCAACAACAGTTTGCTGGTGATTGTTTGTCCATTTTTATTCAACCCCCTTCTATAGCTGAATTAACCAGAAGACTGGAAGCGCGCGGCAGCGAAACGCCTGAAAGCCTGGCTGCCCGTGTTAACAAAGCCAGCTATGAAATGTCGTTCAGGCACCATTTCAAAAAAACGATCCTGAATGATGAACTAGACAAAGCCTGTACAGAAACAGAAACAGTGCTAAAAGAATTCTTAGGTTGGTAAGCTTGTTTTGCTGAAATTTATCCTCTAACAAAATACCTATGCCCTTTAAGAACAGAACCGTTTTGATAACCGGCGCTAGTCGCGGTATCGGCAAAGCCATGGCTTTGCGTTTGGCCAAAGAAGGTGCCAATATAGTAATAGCCGCAAAAAGTGTGGAAGAAGATCCCCGTTTAGGTGGAACCATTTTTTCTGCCGCCGAGGAAGTAGAAGCTGCCGGTGGTAAAGCTTTGGCAGTGCAGGTTGATATCAGACAGGAAGATCAGATTCAGGCTGCTGTTCAACAGGCGGTTGAAAAGTTTGGTGGCATTGATGTGGTGATCAATAATGCCTCTGCCATCAATCTTACCCCTACCGATAAAACCGAGTCGAAACGTTTTGATCTGATGCATAGCATCAATGTAAGGGGAACTTTTATGGTAGTTAAACATTGTTTGCCTTATCTGCAAAAAGGAAAGAACCCGCATATCATTACCTTATCTCCCCCTATTAATCTGGACCCCAAATGGCTGGCCGGACATATTGCCTATACCATTACCAAATACAGTATGAGTATGATGGCTTTGGGCTGGGCCGCCGAATTGAAAGGGGATGGCATTGCTTCCAATGCATTATGGCCAAGAACCACCATTGATACAGCTGCAGTCCGCAACTTATTAGGAGGCACCATGCTGGCCAATATGAGCCGTACCACTGATATTCTGGCCGATGCCGTTTATTATATCTTAAGTAAACCAGCTGCACAATGCACCGGACATACCTTTCTGGATGAAGAAGTATTGGCACTGGAAGGTATCACAGATTTGAGTAAGTACTCAGTTGTTCCGGGTGCTGAATTGTATAAGGATCTATTTGTTTAATTGTAAACCTAACCGATGTTTAAAAAAATCTTTTTCTCTGTAACATTTGTTGCAGCATGTACACTCATGTTTGCTCAGAATGCATCTTTAGAAATCAAAAATGCTGCCATAAAAAATCTGGATGTAAATTATGAGGCATATAAAAAAACAGCCCTTCAAATTTGGAACTATGCCGAAGTTGGTTATAAAGAAGTGAAAAGCTCTGCCCTTCATCAACAAACCTTGAAAGAAAATGGTTTCACCATACAAACAGGTGTTGCAGATATTCCCACTGCTTTTGTTGCTACCTATGGTTCAGGAAGTCCTGTGATAGGCATTCTTGCAGAATTTGATGCCTTACCAGGTTTATCTCAAGAAGCCATCCCTGAAAAAAAATCAATAACGGGTCAAGATGCCGGACATGGATGCGGACATCATTTATTTGGCACCGCGTCTGTTGCGGCAGGTATTGAAATAAAAAAACTCATAGAAGAAAAAAAACTGAAAGGCACCATTCGTGTATATGGTTGTCCGGCTGAAGAAGGTGGCAGCGGCAAGGTATTTATGGTGAGAGCTGGTTTGTTTAAAGATGTGGATGCCGTTATTCATTGGCATCCGGATAATGAGAACAACATTACCATGACCAGTGCTTTGGCAAATAAATCTGCTAAATTCAGATTCAAGGGTCTTTCTGCACATGCTGCCGGGGCGCCTGAAAAAGGTCGTTCGGCATTGGATGGCGTAGAAGCCATGAATAATATGGTGAACATGATGCGTGAACATATTCCCCAGGAAACAAGGATTCATTACGTGATCACCAATGGTGGAAGAGCACCCAATGTAGTTCCTGATTTTGCAGAAGTATATTATTATGTTCGTCACCCCAACAAAGAAACGGTAAAGGAAATTTTTGAAAGGGTTGCTAAAGCTGCAAATGGCGCAGCCATGGGAACAGAGACAACAGTTGATTATGGTATCATCGGAGGCACGCATGATTTGCTTTTAAACAATTCATTAGCCGAGCTCATGCAAGCCAATCTGGAAAAAGTAGGTGGTGTAACCTATACTGCTGATGAAATTGCATTCGGAAAAAAAATTCAGGCATCTTTTAATTTTAAAGTGCCCTCTATAGAATCTGCAGCTACCATCACACCTTTACAAAAAGTGACCGATGCAGGAGGAGGCTCTACTGATGTGGGTGATGTAAGTTATACGGTACCAACAGTTGGTTTAAGAGCAGCAACCTGGATACCCGGTACGCCTGCTCATAGCTGGCAGGCTGTTGCTTGTGGCGGTACAGAAATAGGCACAAAGGGGATGATGGTTGCTGCCAAAACCATGACATTAACAGCTATTGATCTTTTTGCGAATCCCTCATATATTGACAAAGCAAAAGCAGAATTCAAAACCGCCAAAGGCGATTATATTTATCAACCATTATTGGGTAATATCAAACCGGCACTCAACTATAGAGACTAAAAATATACACGGTAAAGTGTTCCACTATTGTAAAAAGAAAAATCTCACTGTATTTGAGATTTTTCTTTTTATACAAACCTATCTTTTGAAAAACCTTAATCCATTTTTTCCGGACGCATCTGCGGAAAGAGTAATACGTCCTGAATGGAAACCTGGTTAGTCATCATCATACATAAACGATCAATACCAATTCCAATTCCGGATGTTGGTGGCATGCCGTATTCCAATGCGCGTAAAAAGTCGTGGTCAATAAACATCGCTTCATCATCACCCCTTTCCATCAGCTTCACCTGCTCTTCAAATCTTTCTCGCTGATCAATGGGATCATTTAATTCGGTATAGGCATTGGCAATTTCCTTTCCATTCACCATCAGCTCAAAACGCTCTACCAGTCCGGGTTTGCTGCGATGCTTTTTGGTTAAAGGACTCATCTCAACCGGATAATCAATGATAAAAGTTGGTTGGATATAAGTATGCTCACTGGTAGCGCCAAAGATCTCATCGATCAATTTACCCTTACCAATATTACCCGGCACATCTATTTTTAGTTGTTTACAAACATCTCTTAATCCGGCTTCATCCAAATCACCTACATCAATGCCCGTATTCTCTTTAATGGCATCATGAATACTGATGCGCTTAAAAGGTGCTTTAAAATTGATGATCTTATCTCCCAGTGGCACATCGGTAGTTCCATGCAAGGCCAAAGCAATTTTTTCAAAGAGTTGTTCCGTTGTTTCCATCATCCAGAAATAGTCCTTGTAGGCAGTATACCATTCTAAAACAGTAAACTCGGGATTATGTGTTCTGTCCATTCCTTCATTTCTAAAATTTCTGCTGAACTCATATACCCAATCAAATCCACCCACAATCAATCTTTTCAAATACAGCTCATTGGCAATACGAAGGTAAAAGGGAACATCCAGTGCATTATGATGAGTAGCAAAGGGACGGGCAGCTGCACCGCCTGGAATAGCCTGTAATACAGGTGTATCCACTTCTAAAGCTCCCTGACTATTCAAAAAATTTCTGATGGTATTGATCAGTTGTGTTCTCTTAACAAATGTATCCTTCACTTCCGGATTGATAATCAGGTCTGCATAACGCTGCCTGTATCGGAACTCTGGATCTGTTACCGCATCAAAAATATTCCCTTCCTCATCCCTTTTTATAACGGGCAGGGGCTTCAGCGATTTGGTGAGCAATGTAAGCGTTTGGGTATGGATAGATGTTTCACCGGTTTTAGTAATGAATGCATAGCCGGTGGCACCAATGATATCGCCCAGGTCTAACCCGTGTTTCACCAAATTATCCCAAAATGATTTGTCTTCACCCGGACAAAGGTCATCACGCTTCACATACAATTGTATGATGCCTTTACTGTCCTGAATTTTGATAAAGAATACCTTACCCTTATCGTTAATACTCATGATTCTTCCGGCAACACATAGGGATGTAAATTGTTCCTTTGTTTCTTCGGTATACTTGTCTTTGATATCTGTAGAAAAGTCTGTTACAGGATAAAGGGGTGCCGGATAGGGATTGATTCCTGCTTCCTGCAGTTTAACCAGTTTCTCCCGGCGGATCAATTCTTGTTCTGATAAATGTATTTGACTCATAATTGCGCTTTGAACGGCTGCAAAGATAAGTGCTGGAAAAGAAATAGAGGCTTATGTAAAAGGAAGCTTAGAGAATATGCCAGCCAAAACCTGCCCGGATGCCGGCATTGTATAAACGATCTTTAGATTCAGACTTACTGTAAAATATTTCCCCTTTGCGTTGATACAATGGCTGAACAAAGAAAGAAAGACTCTTTTCTACCGGATATTTAAACCCGGAACCTGTGGCAACACGAACAATCGTTTGCTTAAAATCAATTTGCTTGCTAAGGTTTGTAAAGCTAGCTGAAAAGTTGGCTAAGAAGAAATTTCTGATAATATCGGGACGAATGGTGCCTGAAATAGAGGTTGATGGACTTTCTGTAGATATGGGCTCTCCTAAAACCGGCAAAAGGATATCTGCGGGGTCTGAAACAAGCGGTTCTGCATAAACGGCAACCGGATTTGTTTCAATTGCATAGGTTCCATTACCCGCATTCTGAGAAAAGCAGGCTGAAATCAGTGATAGAAAGAAAATGCTCATCAAAAGGGAACGCATCACAAAGCTTTTTATGTAGATACCGAGCCTATAACGTGTGTTGCCTCAAAAAGTTCGAAAACTGGAAAAAAGTATCAAAAAAGCTTTGCAAACAAAGAATTTCCATCTATTTGGCATATTTCACCGGGCAGCATTTTATTAATGGTTAATAAGCCAATTCTATATCTTACCAGTCTTAAAGTAGGGAAACCAACTGCTGCAGTCATTTTTCTTACCTGCCTGTTTTTACCTTCCGTTAAAGTAATGCTGATCCATGGTGCGGGAATTTCTTTTCTAAATCTTATAGGAGGGTTTCTTTCTGGAAGAGAGGGATCCTGTTTAAATAAAAAAGCATCACATGGTTTGGTTGGATATTTTTTTCCATCAATATTTATGGTAACACCTTTTTTTAATTCATCGATGGATTTTTGTTGCATACCACCATCAACCTGTACCCAATATTCTCTTTCATGTTTAGCGGAAGGATGCAACAAACGATTATTTAAAGTTCGGTCGTTGGTTAAAATTAAAAGGCCTTCACTATCAAAATCAAGTCTGCCAACCGGATAAACATCTTTAGGAACATTAAAAAAATCAGCCAGTGTTTGCTTCCCTTCCGAAGAAGAAAATTGGGTTAGTACCTGGTAAGGTTTGTAGATGATAAAGTAAGTATTCATAGAAAAACAAAAGTCCCGCAGAAGCGAGACTTTGTATATGGATGGGTTAGTAAGTACCAGGAAATAAATTTCCTTACACAATATTAAAAATACTTTTAGCTAATGCAAAAATATTTTTAAACAATTTTATTAACATTTTGGTTTTAAATGTGAATAGAGACCCGAATAGCAAGCGCATTCAAATAGATTTTAAAGCATGTTTTCATTGCTTTGATTGCAATAATTTTTAAATTAAAAAGATGTAAACATTGATGAATAAAGGGCTTCAGCAAAATGAAAAAAAAATAACGATGTACTAATTCAGAAATTATTCATGATAAATAAACGGATAAAAACCGTTCCGGGAAGCCCTTAAATGAGTTAAAAATAATTTCTGACGAAAGCTTAATATTACCTTTAATTTTTCTAAAAACACCGCATATGAAGTTTCCAGCACCAGTTTCGGTAAAATGGATAGCAGAATTGATCAACGCTGAAGTTGTAGGAAATACTGCTGCAGAGATAAAAGGGATCAATGAAATTCACAAAGTAGAAAGCGGTGATCTTGTTTTTGTAGATCATCCCAAATATTATGAAACCTGTTTACAAAGTGCTGCAAGTTTTATCATCATCAATACCAAAGAGGTAATTATTCCTGAGGGCAAAACAATTTTAATTGTTGCAGAACCTTTTGAAGCATACCTGACTATTGTTAACCAGTTCCGTCCTTTTACATCATCAACTGAAAGTGTCAGTAAAGATTGTGTAGTGGGCTATGGCACTATTATAATGCCTAATGTTTACATAGGTAAAGAAGTTACCATTGGCGAAAATTGTGTAATTCATCCCAATGTATCGCTTCTTGATTATACCAAAATAGGTAACAATGTGGTGATACAATCAGGTTCTGTTATTGGCAGTGATGCCTTTTATTATAATAGCAAAAAGAACAGAGATGTTTGGTTTAAGAGAATGCAGAGTTGTGGTAATGTGGTGATAGAAGACGATGTAGAAATTGGCGCTGGTTGTACCATCGACAGAGGTGTAACGGCCGAAACAAGAATTGGTAGGGGAACTAAAATGGATAATATGGTACATATTGGCCATGATACAACGGTAGGTAAAAATTGTCTTTTTGCTGCCCAGGTAGGTATTGCCGGCGGGACTATTATTGAAGATGGAGTTACTTTATGGGGGCAGGTTGGGGTAAGTAAAACACTTACTATTGGTGCCAATGCCGTAGTACTGGCGCAAAGCGGTGTTCCTTCTTCACTGGCAGGCGGCAAAACATATTTTGGTTATCCTGCAGAAGATGCATCCATCAAAAGAAGGGAACTGGTTTGGATCAAAAGAATTCCGGAATTATGGAAGAAGGTGATGGAATAACCTAAATGATTAAAGCTGTTATTTCAAAAAATAACGCACATCCAATTTTAATATTTTCTGAGAAGCCAGGGTTGCCTTTGTATATTACCTGGTTATCCTTTTTACTTAGAGCGAATACTTTTTCTTCAAATCCAGGCAAGTACCTTTGATAGCATCAGCAATGGGTGTGTAACGAAATTGGGGGAATGCGTTGATCAGTTTATGGTTATCAAACTGCACTTTGGCAGCAGCTGTTTTGGCAGTTTCTTTGGTAAGCATAGGGTCTTTGCCCGTAAACATAGATTTTATGGCTTCTAATCGCCAAACAATACCTGCAATAAAGGGTGTTACTCTTTTAGAAGCCGGCTTTTTTCCAAAGTTTTGAGCAATCATTTCAAATACCTTTCTAAATGATAGGTTTTCGGCACTGATAATAAATCTTTCTGCAGTAACGGAACTATCCATCAATAGTATCATGGCATTCACTACATCCATTACATCTACAAACCCACTGGTGCCTTCCGTAAACCAAGGAAATTCATCATAAGCTGATTTGAAAATTTCTGAAGAGCCTTTATTCCAGTCTCCTGCACCCAGTATAATTACCGGATTTACTATTACGGCATTCAATCCCTCTCCTATGCCTCTCCACACTTCCATTTCTGCAAAATATTTACTTTTGCCATATTCACTGTTGCTGGTTTCTTCCGACCAGTTCATGGTTTCATTGATGGGTTTGTCTTCGCGTATTCTTCCTAAAGCAGCCACGGAACTTACAAATAGCAATTTGGATATACCTGCATTGATACAGGCATTTACCACATTGGTTGTACCTTCAATATTGGTGTTAAGCAAGGCTTTTTTATGCCTGGCACTAAATTTAACCACTGCAGCACAATGATATACCTGTTGTATACCTACCATGGCTTCTTCTAATGAAACCACATCCAAAATATCTGCTTTAAACCATTCAACACCTTCGATATCGGGTATGCTGGAACGATACAAAGCCCTTACCGACTTTCCCTCTTTCACTAATTGCCTGATAAGATGAGAACCCACCAATCCAGATGCGCCGGTAACTAAAATCATATTATCCGTTTTAACGAAGATACATTACAAAAAATAGGATACTTTAAACACATTTGCTACAAGTTCCACTAACCACAACATCTGTTCGCGTTGAAGTAAATCCTTTTGGTAACAATACCTGTGGAGCTGTTATCTGGTCTAAACAATAAGTTGTACCACATTCATCACAAAGAAAATGCACATGGTCATCATGGTGGTGGCCTGCAGAACAAGCGTCTTTACAAAGGGCATACCGAACAGCATTGTCTGCCGTAGGAATGGTGTGAATGATACCTTTCTCCACAAAAGTTTGCAATGTACGGTAGATGGTAACACGGTCGAATTCAACACCAGTCTGGCTTTCAATGTCTGCATGGGCTAGTGCACCATTTGATTTTACAAACATTTCAAGAATTTTTTTGCGGCTATCCGTTACACTTAGCTGGCTTTTTTTCAATGTTTCATTTATGCCGAATTTCATTCCGCTATATTATGGGTTATTATTAAAAATGCTATTCATGAAATTACCCTTGCCTGAATTCTCTTTAAATAATCTGCGGATATCATTTTGCAGACGTTCCATTTCTTCTATTTTCAAACCATCATAAACCTGGCCACGAACCTTGCCATCCCTGTCTACCAAAGCAAAAAACTGCGTATGAATAAACTGGTCTTCAATTTTTTCTACACTGTTTTTAGGATCATCCAGCAGATAAGAACTTCTGGCTTGCTGGTAAAGACTGTCTTTTCTGCCTGTAAGAAATACCCATTTTTTGGTATCTACTTGTAAAGAATCTGCATAGTGTTTAAGAACAGGAACAGAATCTGTATCGGGGTTACAGGTATGCGACACTATGAGGAAATCCGGCTCATTTTTAAATATCTCGTACACCTTTTTCATATTGGTGTTCATTTTGGGACAAATACCTTTACAGGTAGTAAAGAAATATTCCACTACCGTTACTTTCCCCAGCATATCCTTGTCGGTAAAAACAATACCATCCTGGTTAGTGAATTGAAAGGATTTAACATAACTAATAACAGGCAGTTTCGTTTTCCAGAAATCTGTTCCACGGAAAAGAAAATAATAAAAAGAGAGAACCAATACCACAAAAAAGCCGATATACCAGATGAGTTTTTTATTCATAGATTCATTTGAAATGCAAAGTTAAGGATTGTGGATTTGCGGATTGGGAATTTGCGGATTGGGAATTGGGGGCGACTCTTATTTTGCAACATAGTTGCAATGCATTAATTTTGCAAACTGATGCGTATAAAAATCAATTGGGATGCTCTGGGTATTACTGCTTCCTTAGCCTGTGCCATTCATTGTGCACTCTTACCCTTATTCCTCAGCAGCCTTCCTTTATTTGGCATCAACATCATTGAAAATACAGGCTTTGAATTTGGGATGATCGCATTGGCATTTGCCGTGGGTGCTAAATCCTTATACCATGGACACCAAAAGCATCACCATAGCAGGATTCCTCTCTTACTTTTTTCTATCGGTATTGCCTGCCTTATAGCCAAAATGTACTGGCATGAATGGAGAAATGTATTCTTAGTGCCGGCAGTGATTTGTATCGTTTCCGCCCATATTATTAACTTTCGTTTGTGCAGGCAACACAACCATGCTCATGCAGATGATTGCGATCATTGAGGAAAAGAAGAATGTCGAATGTCGAATTTCGAAGCGACATTAGAAGCATATTGATATTCCAGATTCCATAAAACAACTCGACATTCTTTAATCGATATTCGTTATTCGACATTCATTTTCCTACCCGATGTTATAGCTCATCCCTCCATCTTTCTCATCCTTTAATTGGACACCCAATTCGGCTAGTTCATTGCGGATCTTATCACTAGTAACAAAGTCCTTTCTTTTTTTCGCTTCTTTCCGAATTTCTATAAGTAATTGAAGTACCCCATCCAATTTGCCGCCATTGTCATTACGTTCACTTTTAAGTCCAAATATATCTTCTACGAACAATTTCAGTTGCTTCTGAAGATGAGTTACCGTTGAAACGCTCAAAGCATCGGCAGGTAAATGTTTGTCTTTGATAGAATTGATCACGGAGACCAATTCAAACATACTAGCGATCACTTTTGCGGTGTTCAAATCGTCATCCATGAATTCATCAAACTCATTTACAAGTTTAATAACTCTTGCATCGAGCTCTTTATCCACCCCAGACTCCACACCCCCTAATCCAGACTGACTGATGATCCACTCATAGGCTTCCCATAAACGTTTCAAAGCTTTTTCAGAACCCTGTAATGCTTCATTACTAAAATCAAGTGTACCCCTGTATTGACTTTGCAGGATGAAAAAGCGAATGGTCATGGGATGATAGGCCTGCTCCAGTATTTCATGTGAGCCGCTGAATAATTCACTTAGCTTGATCACATTATTATAACTCTTCCCCATCTTTCTGCCGTTAATGGTAATCATGTTATTATGCATCCAATAACGTGCAGGCATTTTATGGTTGCAAACTGTACTCTGAGCAATTTCACATTCATGGTGCGGAAACTGTAAATCCATACCACCGCCATGTATATCAAATTCTTCCCCCAGGTATTTGGTGCTCATGGCAGAACACTCAATATGCCATCCCGGAAACCCTTGTCCCCACGGGCTTTGCCAGCGCATGATATGTTCCGGAGGTGCCTGTTTCCAAAGGGCAAAATCGCTTTTATTTCTTTTCTCTTCCTGGTTATCCAGCTCGCGCGTACTCTCTATCTGGTCTTCCAGTACCCTTCCACTCAGTATGCCATAGGGCTGTCCTTTCAGGGTATAATCCCTATTGTATTTTTCAACATCAAAATAAACAGAACCATTCGATTCATAAGCATAACCATCTTTGATGATGGTCTTGATCATTTCAATCTGTTCTATAATATGCCCGGTTGCGGTTGGCTCAATGCTTGGTGCTAAGTTATTCAACAATCCCATGGCCCAGTGAAACAGGTTGGTGTATTTCTGCACCAGTTCCATCGGTTCCAGTTTTTCCAACATTGCTTTTTTGCTGATCTTGTCCTCTGCCTCTCTCCCTTCTTCTTCAAAATGTCCTGCGTCTGTAAGGTTTCTTACATAGCGCACTTTGTAACCAAGATAAGTGAGGTAACGAAATAAGATATCGAATGTAACATAGGGCCTGGCATGACCCAGGTGACTCTCGCCGCTAACAGTAGGACCACAAACATACATGCCCACATAGGGTGCGTGTATGGGTGTGAATATTTCTTTCTGGCGGGTTAAGGAATTATATATTTTAAGTGACATGGTTGTAAATAATACGTTTAAAAATTAAAGTCGAAGATTTTTAAGGCTGACTGCCGAATCAGACCTGGCTGTGTTAACAGCAGCAACAACAATATTTGTGCAGGTATATCATGATGGATCAAAGATATTTCATTTTTTTAAAACTATATCAGAAACCAGCATTATATGGTCGCTCAAACCCTCATCGATCATATCAAATTGGTTTACCCGGAACTGTTTGGAGGGCAAAATATAATCTATCCGTAAGGTTGGGGCAATCGTAACAAAGGTTCTGCCGATGGCAAATCCTTTTTGTAAAAATGCATCCTGAAAATCTCCCCTGATCTGAAAATAGGCATAAGAATTAGGGACATCATTAAAATCGCCACAGATCACAGATGGAAAAGGACTCTTATCTATAGCCTCCCGCACCATATTGGCCTGCACCCCTCTTCTGCGAAAAGCCAATTTCATTTTACGGAAAATACTTTTAGAAGCAGTAAGGTCTTCATCTGCCTGATCGCGGATTTTTTCAATATCGGTATAATCTTCTTTTTGAAATTTGAAGGATTGCAGATGTGTGGTGAAAACGCGAATGGTGTCATCATCCTTTTTAATATCAGCATATATCAAACTTTCATCAACCGGATATTTGATCTTGCCTGAATCTATAATGGGAAATTTAGAAAAAATAATACAGCCCGACTGGTAACTGCCACCGGCACGCTGGTAATCTTTTGAAAAATAATGGTAACGGTATTGCCTGGAAAAAATAGCTATATTATCCATACTCTTTGCGGTATTGAATTCCTGCAAACAGATCACATCAGGGTGCAATTTCAAAATACTCTCAGCAAGCTCCTCTTGTATGATCATCCTATTATCCTTATGCATACTTAGGCCGTTGAAGCTTTGCACATTCCAATCAACAATTCTTATTATATTATCGTGCCTGCGTTTACCAAAACCATTACCCGGATGCAATGCAAACATAGCAAAGATCTGTTGCCACCCGATGATCAGGGTAATGAGAGGTATGAGTGCCAGGAATGGTTTGGCCATTAACCAAATAATGATAAAAAAAATCAGTGCCAATACCAGGTAAGGAACTATCAGGCCCAAAAAACCGATGATCCACCAATTAGTGGGATTTACGTAGGGTGTTAAACAGGCAAGCAGAAAAAATAAAGAGATAACAGCATTGATGGAGATCAGAACGGTTTTGGTAAATTTTCTAAAAACACTTTTTGCCATGCCCTAAATTACAAAAAATCAGTTGTGTAAGTGCATATCTGTTACAATCGGAAAATGATCGGATAAGGGCAGCTTGGGAGAATAATATTGTACAGTGGTCCATTCTTTACTCATCAGCATCACATCAATACGTAAACTGGGCGAAAATTTATGATAAGTGGCGCCCCATCCTAAGCCTTTTTCCAGAAAAGCATCGGTTAATCCTTGCTGAATGGTTTGGTAAACATAACTGGAAGGAACCGAATTAAGATCGGCACAGAAAACAAAAGGTTTTTTTGTTTCATCCAGTTTTTCCCTGATCAATTTAGCCTGACTTGTGTGTATACAATCATAATACATCATTCTTTCCAGCCTGTTAGAATGAAAGAGCACTGCCGTATCTTCTTTCACAAATTCTATATAACCAACATTTTCGCGGGTGATGATTTCCTTGTGCAGATTCATAGAACGCAGGTGGGTATTATAGATACGCATGGTATCCTTACCTGTTTGCACATCAACAAAAGCAATACTTTCAGGATAAACCTTGTCCTGGTATTTTATTTTACCACTATCTATTACAGGAAACCGGGAAAAAATGATGGTACCATAATTACCGCCATCATCACTAAAATAATAATAGGGATACCTCAAGGAATCTGACAGAAACTGAATATTCACTTTCCCGTATTCTGCGGGCGTTTGTGAAAAATCCTGAAAGCAAAGAATATCAGCATTCATTTCTTTGATGAACTGAATCATGGCATCCTGTTTTTCAGGCATTACAGGTCCTGAATAAGGACGGTAAAGAAAGGCATCCACATTCCAGGAGAGAATTCTTACCTGACCCTTTTCTTTTTGTACCTGAAAATTTTTTACCGAATTTGTTCCAAAAACCACTGAGGCACTTTTCCATGCTGGAATCAATAAAAGAATGAGCAACCAGGCAGATTTTCTGAAAAAGAATATAGTTAGTGGCAGAACTAGCAGTAGCCAACCCAGGAATAAAAAAGGAAATAATAAAGCAGCAAAAGTTACCCAGTAGTAATCACATGGATTAAGGTAAGATGCAGCACAAGCATATAAATATACTGCGGCATATACAGCAACAAAGAGTAAATAAAGAAATTTCCATTTACCGTTTAGCTGGTATTTCATGGGGATTATTAAAATTCTTCGGTACTTGCTTTCTTAAGAAATTCTTTTTCTTCATCCGTAAGAAAATGATAACCTTCCTGGTTTATTTTATCCAGAATGGCATCCAATCGGTCCTGCGTTAAATTTGAAATTTTTTCAAAAGGTTTTTTATCCGCACGGTAGAACATTTTGTCTTTAACAGGTTTTTTTTGGTGCTTTTTTTCCGGACTAAACAGGTCATCCAGCCAGTTTACCAGATTAATCATCCAGGAACCCCAGTCATTGCCTCTTTGCAGTTGGTGGATGTATGCATAACCTATCAGTCCCGCCATCAAATGACCAGCTGTATTGCCCATATTACCATTTGCAATGGTTGCAAAATTTATTGCCACATATATCAGCGTAAGTACCCATAAAGGAATGCCACCCCCAATTAGCGGAAACATCCGGTAGTTGGGTGCTATGGTAGTGGTTGCAATTGCTACAGCCATAATTGCCGGGCCGGCCCCTAGCAAGGGTTGGGTATTAGCTAACTGGTTTTGTAAGGATGGCAACAGATTATTGGTTAACAGAAAAAAAACTGCTCCTGCCAAACCGCCATATAAATAAATAGGGATGAGTTTATTGTTACCGGTGAGGTCTTGTAAAATATAACCAAAACACCATAACCAAAGCATGCTGCTGATAAGATGCCAGAAACCATGGTGTGTAAACATATAGCTTAGAATAGTCCAAGGTCTGCCCAGCACTGCATTAGCAGAAGCCGGCAGGGTTAGCCAGTTTAAGATCTGTGTGTAGAATGATTCAAGCGGTATATCAGAAAGATAAAAAATGATCTTGGTAAAGTTTATCAGAACGAACATGAGCGCATTTACCGCAAATAAAAATACCAGTGCATTATTATCCTGACCTAACAGGATCTTGCGATTGGTTTTGAAGGAAGATGAAGACATGGAAGGCACTGTTTATAAAATACTAATAAAGTGTTTTTTTATTGCTTTTGTTCCAGCTAATTACAATTAATAAGCCTACGACGGCACCTCCAATATGTGCCCACCTGGCAACATGGTCACCTGCTGAATTTCTCAATGCATAAAATAATTCATAGGCAAAATAGATTAACCCTATCCATTTGGCTTTTACAGGTATCAAAAAATAAATGTAGAGATAGGTATTGGGGAAGAGGTAAACAAAAGCCGCCAATATCCCAAACACGGCACCACTGGCACCAATAGTAGCAGTATTCAAATTGGTCTGGTAATAGGCAGTAATTTCTGTGTACAATCTATTTAAGAGCTCTTTGTTTTCCGGATTCGCCTGCATGTAACTGATCAGGTCATTGGTATTCTGAAAACTCAATTTATTTTTTGTGATAAAATTGATCATGGCATCAGACTGAGCCATACTGCCTTCTGCATGCGCCTGAAAGATGATCGCATAATCTTTCATCATCGGCATTAGTTCCCAGCTTAAAAATATCAGGTGAATAAAAGCAGCACCCAATCCGCAGATCATATAAAAGGTTAGGAATCTTTTAGAACCCCAAAGGTTTTCCAGAACAGAACCAAACATCCATAGAGCAAACATGTTTCCAAGAATATGCCCAAAATCTCCATGCAGAAACATGTGTGTGATCAGCTGCCAGGGCTTGAACAAACTGCTTTGCCAGGCATGAAGGGCAAAATTATCTTCAAAAGAAAAAGAAATGGCTGGACCAGAAAAAGTACTCTGTGCCAGAAAAAAAAGGCCGTTAATGATCAGCAGGTTTTTTACTACTGAAGGAAGGATCTCAAATCTACTGGGTCTGAACTCTGTCATAAAATAATGCCTCCTATCTCCTCATGACTGCTGTTAGGCTTAGTCAAACTATTTATACCAATGATTAAAATATGCTTCATTCAGTTATTTATTTTACAAAAATAAGTTGCTGGATCTTTTCTTCAGCTGCTTAGTTTAGGATTTCAATTTTAGTTGTACAACATTCTCTATATGCAAAGTATGTGGAAACATGTCAACCGGTTGTATTTTTTCTACACTGTATTTTTCTCCCAGCATAGAAAGGTCTCTTGCTTGTGTAGCCGGGTTACAACTTACATAAACTACTATTGACGCTGCAATATCTAGCAGTTTTTTTACCAGCTTCTCATGCATCCCAGCCCTTGGCGGGTCGGTAATAATCGTATCCGGCCTTCCATGGGTTTCAAAAAAGCTGTCGTTACAAATCTCGATAACATCTCCTGTAAAAAAGCTGGCGTGGTTTATACCGTTAATTATGGCATTTTTTTGTGCATCAATAATGGCATCTTCCACAACTTCAACACCAATGATCTTTTTAGCCAGTTTACTAACAAAAATACCAATACTTCCTGTACCACAGTATAGGTCATAAACAATCTGGTTGCCATTAAGTTCGGCAAAATCACGTGTAATACCGTATAATTTTTCAGCCTGACCGGTATTGGTCTGAAAGAAAGATTTTGGACTGATCATAAATGAAAAATCTTCCAGTTTTTCTGTTATATAGCCATTACCGGAATAAACCTGGGGGTCCAGTCCAAATAAACTGTCATTATTTTTTGTATTAATGGTAAAAAGAAGTGTGGTTATTTCCGGAAAAGAAGCCAATAACTGGTTGAGCAATTTTTCGCGCATTTCCTTTGCCTCATAACCAAAAACAATATTGATCATCCATTCGCCGGTACTGGTATTTCGCACGAACATATTTCTTAACCAGCCTACATGCTGTCTGGTATCATAAAAAGGCATTTTATGTTCAATCGCAAATTGCGCTACCATTTTTCTGATCAGATTGGTGGGCTCACTTTGTAAATGACAGGTGTCTATTTCAACTACTTTATCAAAAAATCCTTTGGCATGAAATCCGGCAGCACCGGGCATATCAGCAGCTGAAATACCTTCCGCCTTCATTTTTCTAAATTCTTCAGAAGGCATGAATTTACCGGTAGCAAAAGTATATTCCAGCTTATTCCGGTAATGCCTTGTTTTCTCCGCACCAATGATGGGTGATATAGCAGGTAAGCCAATTTTTCCAATTCTGGAAAGATTGTCGTTGACCTGTTTCTCTTTGTAAAACAACTGTTTTTCATAAGGCAGCATCTGCCATTGACAACCGCCACAAACCCCAAAATGGGCACAAAAAGCATTTACCCTGTCTGCAGAATAAGAATGGATCTTGATTACCCTTCCTTCTGCCCAATCGGATTTGTTTTTAGAAAGCATCACGTCTACCACATCCCCCGGCACTGCACCTTCTATAAAAATGACCTTACCATCTAATTTGGCCAATGATTTACCTTCTGCTGCATAATCCAGCACTTCTAACTGTTCTATGATAATGGGTTTCTTTAACTTTCTCACAGTGGCAAATGTAACCAGGAATGTGTTTGTGCGGAAACAGAATAAGATTTTCTCATTTTTTGACAACAGATTAACATGCTGCAAAAGGTATTTAGCTAAATTTACGCCCAATATGAAAACTATGCATCGTTTCCTGATTGGACTCTTCCTGATTGCCATTTGTGGCTATTCAACCGCACAAACAAAAAAGCCTGGCACTAACATTTTGGCAAAACCGGCTGCTGTTTCAAAAGGGAAAAATATTTCTATCACTTTAACACCCTTGAAAAACTGTAAGGTTTACCTGGGAAGTTATTATGGCAAAGGCCGTGCATTGGTGGATTCCACTTTTTTGAATGAAAAAAGTCAGGGGGTTTTTAAAGGACCCGCCAAACTTACCGGAGGTATTTACTTTGTGGTATCACCACAATTAACCGTACAGTTTGAATTTTTAATGGATAACCTGCAACAATTCAGTATTGTAGCAGATACGGCACAGAAAGAAAAAGCAGTGATCACAG
>CALRUV010000022.1:0-22804 GCA_943371455.1 Chitinophaga pinensis
ATCGTTGATAATAGTTCTGGCAGCAAGCAATATCTCTTCCTTTGCCAGGTTTTCCTTGCCATATAAATAACTTAATTCCCCCAGATTGGGTTTGATCAAAAACAAGCCTTCCTTTACTGCATGTTGTAAAGCTTCTCCTGAAGTATCTACTACCAGTTTGGCATTTTTCTTTCTGGCTATTATTGCCAGTCTTCCAAAAAAATCAGCTGGTACGCCAGGAGGCAGGCTACCACTGGCAATAATGTAGGCAATCTCCTTTAATTCATCCAGGTAATCCAAAACCTGCTGCCATTCGGGTTCCGATATTTCCGGACCCTGCATACCAAAACGGTACTGTAGTTTGGCAGTAGCATCAAATACTACAAAATTTTCCCGCAGATCACCTTTCATGTACAATGGATGAATAGCGATCTGCTCCAACTGCATCAAAGCTTCAAACTGCTGACCTGTGTACCCGCCCGTTAAAAAAATGGCTTCAGAATCTCCACACAGGTGTTTGATAGCCCTTGAAACATTAATGCCACCACCACCTGGCTCCACTTTCGCATCAGAACAGGTAAGTTTTTTTTCCGGCACCAGCTTAGCCACTGCTATGCTCTTATCCAGGGCCGGATTTAAGGTGAGGGTAATAATTTTTTTCATAGAAGTGTATTATAATAAACGGATCAACTCTTTACAGGCAACAGGTAAAAAAACAGAACTGGGTACACTGGTCATTATGGACAGGTCTTCCAGGATTGATGTTTCATTATCCAGAAACTTCAATACTTTTTGAACCTTATTTTTTTTAAAAATATCCGTAAAAATATCGCCTCCTTTCATTTTGTTACCAGCTAATATATTCAGGAGTACACTATCATACAATCTGAATTTCTTTTCATTAAAAGTTCTTTCTAATTGAATGAACCCATCTTCCTTTAATGCAGCTATTACCTGATCAGCCCTTTTCTGAATAAAACTAAAAGTATAGCCACTGCTTCCTTTTACCTGCCCGCCCGCAACACCTATATAAATGATTCGCCCAACCTGCAAGGGAAATACCTGATTGGTCATAGGAATAATACCAAATTCTTCATGTGAAATTTTATATTCCTTTAAAGATAAATTCTCATTTAGATAATTCTTCAGCGATTTATTGTAAGCATCCTCTTCAAGCAATGATTTAGTAAACAAAGTATATTCTACTAACGCAGATTTGGTGGAAACAGGCAAAACATACATGAAAGCGGTTCCTTTATCCTGACTGATACTAAAATCCATGAAGCCTGCTACAGAAGGATTAAAAACAGCTTCTTCAGTTTCCACCATCCACCCTTTAAAATGTTGTAATAAATGATAGGTTCCCTTGCTATCCTGCTTTTCGGAGAAATGTTCATTGCTAAACAATATACTATTGAATACATAATCGCAGGTAAAAAAACTGGCTTCTGTTTCTACTATGGCATAATTGTCCTTATTGCCAATGCTTTTTACTTTGCTATTTCGCCATTCAATATTATTATTCTTTTTTGCCTCCTCTCTGATATAATCATAAAAATCTATCCCTCTGATCATTTTATACCGATAGGGCTTAATGGAAAAAGTATGGGTGAATGTGGGTGATTGAAAAAGCAATTGATCCCAGCTATGTTTTACAACCGGCTCAAATAAGCCGTTCCCGGTTTCCCAAAAGCACCAGGTACGGTCGTTTTGGGTTTTCGTTGATTCCTCAATCACTAAAATTTTCTTATCAATGAAATGCGGATCTTTCAGGAAACGCATCAGCATACTGGAACCTGCCAAACCTGCTCCAGTAATGATATAGTGATAATGATTTTTCAAAGGAAAAAATATTAATCCGCTTGTATAGCAGAATAATGATCATATTGATTAAGCATTGTTTTGAAGAGACTCTTCCCGTTTTACCTTATCCCAGTATTTTTTGGCAACCAGTAACATACCAAAACTTTCGCCTTCCTGCTTATCCAGGTGTTTATGGTGCATCTTGTGTGCCCAACGTATGGCTTTAATATAGCGATTATTACTGCGTGTAAATAACTTGAACCTTTGATGTATAATAATTTCATGTACCAAAAAATAAGCAAAGCCATACAAAGCTATACCAGCACCAATACTTACTACCCAATATTCCTGTTGCATACTTCCCAGCATAATACACAACCAGCTGGGAATGGCGAAAATGACAAAGAAAGCATCATTTTTTTCAAAAAAACCTTTGCCCTTCTGGTGATGGTCTTTGTGCAGGTACCATAAAAATCCATGCATCACAAAACGATGGGTTAACCAGGTAATACCTTCCATTACAATGAAAGTGATGAGGGTGATGAGTATATAAATCATATTATAAAAATGTTCTTAATGCGAAAAAAAATAATGACTGAATTAATAACAAATGTACTGCGAAATGGTTTTCTCTCTCAAAATAGAATGACTTGTATACCCTTATTAAAATGGCACTGATGATAAGCCAGCAAAGGTAATTATACAAGGGGATCTCATTATGCATCCATTGCCAAAACCCCAGTTTCATGGCAACAGGTTCCATTATCCAATCGAATAGGGTGGCAAGGATAGCCCCGTCAATGATAAAAGCATACTTAGCTAATAATGGATGCAATACTTTGCCTTCACTGTTCATTTTTCGTTCAACCCACTGATGTAATTGAACCATAACGGTTGCACTGGCTAAAATCACCAGTACCCAGTTAATCCCAATTAAAAAAGGCACCCCGTTTAATTTAGCTCCTAATATATCTCCGTATTGGTATACCCCAAACAATTTACCTGTATTTACACCAATCATTTCAGTACCCATGCCGGTTAAAAATGCAGTAGCGCAGAAACCAAAAAAAGAGAGGTTTTTTTCTGGCTGATTCCAGAAAAGCAATAAAGCCATCAAACATAAATTAAGAGGCGTATTTTGAATAAACCAATCTTTATATGGTGTAAACAGAATGCCAATCAAGCCACTTACATGAAATAGTATTGCTAAAAAAGTAGAGAATTGAAGTTTATTGATACGCATGTTGCTTACAAATAATTTTTCAGTGCTGATGATCTTCTTTAACCATTTCAGACATAATCCTAGCACTTTTCAAACACAAAGGTATGCCACCACCAGGATGCACACTTCCGCCAACAAAATATAACCCTTTAATGGTATCCGAAAAATTAGGATGACGCAGAAAGGCTGCCATCTTTGAATTGGAACTGGTACCGTATAAAGAACCCATATAAGAAGCCGTTCTGGACTCAATTAAAATAGGATCCAGCACTTCTTCTGCTTCCAGGTACCGTTCTATATCTGTTTGCAATAATCGATTCAGCTTTTTTATGATGGCTGCTCTGGCAGTAATTTTATAAGCGTCCCAATCCTGACCAATATTAGCAGGCACATTGATCATCACAAACCAGTTTTCTTTACCTAGAGGCGCCTGAATACCAGGTTCGCATTTTGAAGTAATATTGATATAAACGGTAGGATCCGGGTATACATCCTTAGTTTGGAACAGGTGCTTGAATTCTTCCTGGTAATTTTCTGTAAAGAATATATTATGGAGACCTAATTGATTAAATGAGGCATTAATCCCCCAGTAAAAAATAAGGGCACTGCTGCTTCTTTCTTGCTTTAATATTTTTTTGGCTTTTTGTTGGTTACCTAATAGATGCAAATAAGTGAAATACACATCCATATTACTGATGACCAAACCAGCAGGTATGTGTTCATGTCCAACCACTACCCCTGTTACCGTATTGCCTTCTCTGGTAATTTTTTCTACCTGAGAATTAAAATGGAAGGTCACTCCTTTTTTTAAAGCAAGTTGGTATAAAGCATTGGTAATACTGATCATGCCACCTTTTGGGTAAAAACTTCCTTCATTATGTTCTAGATGTGGTATCAAACTAAGCATCCCCGGTGCTTTGTAGGGATTGCTGCCATTATAGGTAGCATAGCGGTTAAAAAGCTGAACGGTTTTGGGGTTTTTGAAATATTTTTTATTGATAGTATCCAATGACTGAAACAGTAATGACCATCTTACTGTTTTTAAAGCCTGCCAGATGGGGGCTTTCCAAAATGTATGTAGTTTATGTAAGGAATATTCCAAAAAAACCAAGCCAATGTGTTTGTACACTTTTTCAGACTGATGCAGGTAATCAATCAAACTTTTTTCCGACTCGCCTAATTTGTTGGCCAGCTCTTTTGCAAAAATATTTTTATCGGCATAGGCAAGAACCTGGGTTCCATCTTCGTAAAAATAATGACAGGATATATCTTCTTGCTTATATTCAAAATAGTCTTCAATGGGTTCATTGGCGAGCGTAAATAAATCTTCGATGTTTTGGGGTTGTGTAAAGAGACTGGGACCAGCATCAAATTGAAAACCATTTAATGTAAAGTGACTGAGTTTGCCTCCCGGATAGTTATTTTTCTCAAAAACGGTAACAGTATATCCTTGAACCGCTAATCTGATGGCACTGGCTAAACCTGCCATTCCAGCACCAATAACAATAGCATGTAAAGGTCTGTTCATAATAATTATTTATGTTGCCAGTTTTGCTTTTGCCACCAGTCGAGAATTTTTGGAAAAGCAATATGAAACCAAACCGTAAATATGGCTTTATCTGTTTCCATTAATGAAATTATTTTCTCCATAGAAAAGTAAGCAATTTCAGCTACCTCATCAGGATTTGGTTTGATAAAACCAGTATAGTTACCAACAAATACATGATCAAACTCATACTCGGTTAAACCATTATCGAAACTTGCTTTGTAAACAAAATCAAAGACTTTTCGCAAGGGTGCTGTAAAACCAAGTTCTTCCTGTAAACGCCGGGAAGCTGCAAATTCAGTGTCTTCACCGGGTCTGGGGTGACTGCAACAGGTGTTAGTCCATAAACCTGCACTATGGTATTTGGTAAGTGCCCTTTTCTGCATGAGCAGGTCTCCGGCATCATTGAAAATGAATGTGCTAAAAGCCCTGTGTAATAAAGCTTTTTCATGTACCGCCATTTTCTCCATGGCACCAATACTCATATCATTTTCATCAACCAGTATCAGTTGTTCCATATAAGTGGTCTTCAAATATTTCTTATAACAAATTTAGCTGAGATCTGATACCTGCTTTTGCTAAGATCAGTACTTTTCCATAATCAGGAATACGTACACGGGTTTCCAAAATATGTTGCGGAGGTAATTTTTTAATCTTTCTAAAAAGCGAGAGATAATATTTGTAAGCAACATAAACGCCAAACTTAGCTTTGGCAGGTAGTTTAAGCAATCCTTCAAATGCATGGTCAAAGTCGTGTTGGATATCTGCTTCTATGGCTGATTTATCATCAGCTGTAAAATTGCTGAAATCACAACCCGGAAAATAAATTCTTTCCAATCCTAAAAAATCAGCTTTTAGATCTCTAAGAAAGTTGACTTTTTGAAATGCAGCACCCAAACTTCTGGCATAGGGCTTTAATCTTTCATAGCTTTCTTTATTTCCATCACAAAAAACATGCAAGCACATCAAACCAACTACCTCAGCACTTCCATAAATATATTCTGCATATCCTTCTTTATCATATTTACGTTTGTTCAGATCCAATTCCATACTGTACAAGAAAGAATCAATCAGGCCCCTATCGATATTATACTTGTTTACAGTTAGCTGAAAGCTGTGCAGTATTGGATTAAGGCTGATCCGCTGATCGATTGCCTCATAAGTGGCTTTCCTGAAATTTTCGAAAAGATTATTTTTATCAAATTCATGAAAGGTGTCTACAATTTCATCAGCAAATCGAACGAATCCGTAGATATTGCAAATAGGCGCACGTAAGTCTTTATGCAATAGTTTTATCGCAGAGGAAAAGCTGGTGCTGTATTTCTCTGTGGTAATTCTGCTACAATCCTGGCTCACTTCATGAAACAAGTTCATCATCTTACTTGCATATTAATTTAAAAAAAGTTACAAAAAATGTTCTTTTTAATGACTTACCTTTTCTATCCGTAGTAGTTATTTCCCAAATCCTTTCACTACTTCGCCCGCAACAACTTCTCCACTTATTAAACTAGGCGGAACGCCAGGTCCGGGAACCGTTAGTTGCCCTGTAAAATAAAGATTTTTAACTTTCTTACTTCTGCAGGATGGCTTTAAAACAGCAGTTTGCCCTAAAGTGTTCGCTAAACCATATGCATTTCCTTTAAAAGCATGGTAATCCTCTATAAAATTACTGTGGGCATAGGATTTTTTATAGATTATGGCATCTTTTATAGATTGTCCTGTTTGCTTTTCCATTCTCTGAATAATAAGATCAAAGTATTTATCCCTTAATGCTTCAGTATCTCCGGTAAGTCCGGCTGCAACAGGAATTAGTAAGAAAAGGTTTTCACAACCTTCAGGGGCTTGTGAGGGATCTGTTACAGAAGTGGCACTCACGTAAAAAAGTGGATTCACCGGCCATTCTTTGGTGGTATAAATTTCTTTACCATGCACATCAAAAGAGGTATCAAAAAATAAGGTATGGTGTTGAAAATCTTTTAATTTTTTATTCAAGCCAACATAGTATAAAATACTGCTGGGTGCCATTACCCTCGATTCCCAGTAACTGGCTGAATAAGACCTATATTCCTTTGGTAATAAGTCAGTTTCAATATGATGGTAATCTGCCCCGCCAATAACCACATCAGTTGGATAGGAAACGGAATTCCCTTCAGGGGTTTTGGTTATTACATTTTTAACCAGATTATTTTCTATAACTATCGCTGCAACCTCCTGCTCAAATTTAAAATGTACACCTAATTCTGTGGCCAGGTCATACATAGCCTGAACAATCTGGTACATTCCTCCTTTGGGAAACCAGGTGCCGCCTTTTATATCAGCATAATTCATTAAACTATATAAGGCAGGTGTTTGTTGTGGTAAAGCCCCTAAAAAAAGTACAGGAAATTCCATCAATTCCTTTAGCCTGGGGTTAGAGAAAAAAGCAGCCACATGAGTGCGCATGGAATTAAAAACATCCAGTTTCAGCAAGCCTTTGGCAAGATCCCAATCTAAAAATTCTGTTAAGGATTGTCCGGGTTTAAATACTAGTTTACCTACACCCACTTCATACTTGTAGGCAGCTTCTTTCATAAAAGCTTCGAGTTTAACACCGCTCCCTTCTTCGATGGATTCGAAGAGTTGTTGTAAGGCTGTAAAATCTGCAGGAATATCTATGGGACCATCACTGAAGTAAACCCTGTAGGAGGGGTCTAACCTATCTAAGGTATAGTAATCTGATACTGATTTCCCAAACTGTTGAAAATACCTTTCAAATACATCGGGCATCCAATACCAACTGGGGCCCATATCGAAAGTAAAGCCCTCCACTTTCATCTGTCTGGCTCTACCGCCTGGCATATTATGCTTCTCCAAAACGGTTACGTCCCAGCCAGCTTTGGCCATGAATGAAGCAGCAGAAAGGCCCGCGAAACCGCTACCAATAATGATTACCTTCTTTTTCAAATTATTTTATGGAAAATTACTTGAAAAGGCTCAATATCTTTGGATATGTGTCTTTAATAATTTTCTGGCAAAGTGGATACGACTTTTAATTGTTCCGAGAGGCTCACCCAGCATATCAGCAATTTCATGGTATTTAAAACCATCAAAATATAGCAGAAAAGGGTTACGGAAAATTTCAGGAAGCTGGTAAATAGCTTTTTGAACTTCTTTTAGATTGATACCAGCTATGGCTTCGTTAGCAACAGCACCTTGCGCGTGGTTAATTAGAAATTCATTGGGCGTACTATCTAAAATAGTTGATTGCTTTGCTCTCTTACGGTAGTTATTGATAAAAATATTGCGCATGATGGTGTACAACCATGCTTTAATATTAGTACCTACATTGTACTTGTCCTGGTTAGACAATGCACGATACAATGTTTCCTGAAAAAGGTCTTTTGCTGCTTCATTATCACGCGTTAGGGTGATAGCGAATGGTTTCAGGAACTCTGCATTGCTAAGTAACATTTTGTTGAAATCGACCGTTGACATATAATTGTGTTTAATCTTTTATAATGTAAAATTAAACACTTTTAGTTGTTAAACAAATATTTAGGGATAAACGGTATTTTAATAAGTAATTGTAATTCAACTACTTATTAAAATTGTTGCTTAAAAAAAGATGAAAATTTGCTTATTTTGGAACTTTCTCGGGGTTAAATAGCCCTGAAAGCTTAGGAAAGATTGTTGATGAATTCTGTTACTTCAGAGAGAGATTTCTTTAAATGAAAGTTTACAGGTACACTTTTTTTGTATGTCTGAAAGGGAAGTCCGGATACAACAATGGGCTTATCGGGTATTTTATTACTAATATTAGTAATAAATTTTTCGAGGTTGAAATTATTACCGATAGAGGTAAGGTGTATATATAGTATGTCAGGACTCTTTTCTTTTACCAAAAATTCAACATCTCTTATTGGCACATTGGCACCCAGGTATAAAACTTTTATGCCTTTTGATTTTAACAGGTAATGAATGAATAGTAGTCCCAGTTCATGGTATTCACCTTCGGGGAGAAAAAGGAGCAACGATGTTTTTGAATCAGCCTGTAATTTTACATTTTCGATTCCCAGGATTAGTTTCTGACGGACAATATTGGTTACTAGGTGCTCTTGTGCGGGATTGATATGATTGGTTAGCCAAAGAATACCTATCCTTTCCATAAAAGGAAAAATGATCTGGGTAATTGTTTTCTCAACACCTCTCACAGAAATGTATTTATCCAATACTGATTCAAATCTGTCCATTTTCATATCAATCATATGACAGATCAATTCATTCAATAATCTTTCTTTTTGGGCTTCTAACTGAGAAAGGGTAAGAACTTTTTCATTGATCTCTTCCTCAGTCATTTTATTGATATGAGAAACTTTAAAGCCATATTTATTCAATAGAGCTATGTTCAGAATTCTCTGTAACTCAACATTGGAGTAATACCTGATGTTCGTATCTGTTCGCTGGGGATTGAGAAATGCATAGCGTTGCTCCCATATACGAATCGTATGGGCTTTTATCCCTGAAAGGTTTTCAAGATCCTTGATGGTAAAAGCATTCATGCATTGGTTAACAGCTTTACCTGTTATTTGTTCGGTAATAGCTACAAATTTTTGAAAATCTTAAGGCTTTGAAAACCAAAAAAAGGTAAGTTAGAGCAGACTGAAAACTTATTTTTTTAATCTTTTTAAGTATTCACCATACCCGCTTTTGGCATATTTTTCTCCTAAAACTTGTAATTGAGCCTCGTCGATATAACCCATCCGGAAAGCAACTTCTTCAATACAGCCTACTTTCTGACCCTGCCTTTTTTCTATTACGCGCACAAATTCACAAGCATCGGCAAATGAATCAAATGTGCCAGTATCTAACCAGGCGGTTCCTCTGTTCATGATGCCCACCTGCAAACTTCCATTTTGAAGGTATACCTTATTTACATCAGTGATTTCATACTCGCCCCTGGCAGATGGCTGCATGTTTTTAGCAATTTCAACCACAGAATTATCGTAAAAATATAAGCCCGGAACTGCATAGTTCGACTTGGGTTCTTTGGGTTTTTCTTCTATTGAAATGGCTTTTTGGTCTTTATCAAATGCTACTACACCATATCTCTCTGGGTCTGTTACTTCATAAGCAAAAACCGCAGCACCGTTTACATCATTGAATGATTGTACCAGCTTACTGAAACCAGCACCATAAAATATATTGTCACCCAGTATCAGTGCCACTTTATCCTTACCAATAAACTTTTCGCCAATCACAAAGGCCTGCGCTAATCCATTGGGAACGGCCTGCACAGCATATTCAAACCTGCAGCCCAGTTCAGATCCATCGCCTAATAATCTTTGGAATTGCGGAGAATCTTCGGGTGTGGTGATAATGAGTATTTCATGAATACCTGCCAGCATTAACACAGATAAGGGATAATATACCATCGGCTTATCATATACCGGCATTAATTGTTTACTGATTCCTTTTGTAATGGGATATAGTCTGGTGCCAGAACCTCCGGCGAGAATGATACCTTTCATAGTTAAAAATTTAGAGTAGGCTTTAGTTCTGCCAAGGTAGGAAGTATGTTGTCTTTTTCTGATAATAGAATGTCTTCCGGTTTTATTTTCCAGTCGATCCCCAAAGAAGGATCATTGTAAATAACACCCCCTTCTGTTGCTTTATTATAATAATTATCACACTTATAAAAAAAAGTGGCTTCTTCACTTAACACTACAAATCCGTGGGCAAAGCCACGGGGCACAAAAAACTGCGTATGGCTTTCCTCCGATAACTCAACTGCCACATGTTTCCCAAAACTGGGAGAATCTTTTCGAAGATCTACTGCTATATCTAAAACGGTACCCTTTAATACCCTAACCAATTTTGCCTGTGCTGCATCACCATGTTGAAAATGAAGCCCTCTCAAAACACCTCTTTGTGATTTGGATTGGTTGTCCTGGACAAAATTTACATCCATTCCTGTATGATCCAAAAAGGTCTTACGGTTAAAACTCTCAAAAAAATATCCCCGATGATCCCCAAAAAAAGTATCATGAATAATAAAACATCCTTCCAGAATTGTATTTTCTATCCGCATAATTACCTGTTACTGTACATTGATTGATAATAATTTTGATATGCCCCACTGGTAATATTGTGCAACCATTTGGTATTATTTAAATACCAGTCTATAGTTTCACTTAACCCCTCTTCAAAAGTAACCGTAGGCTTCCAGCCCAATTCCCTGTTTATTTTTGTTGCATCAATGGCATATCGCCTGTCGTGCCCTGGCCTGTCTTTCACATAAGTAATCAGCTTCTCACTGTAGCCCGCAGCTCTTCCCAGTTTCTCATCCATCAATTTACACAAGAGTTTTACCAGGTCAATATTACGCCATTCATTAAATCCACCGATATTATAGGTTTCGCCATCAACACCTTTATTAAATATCAGATCAATGGCCAGAGCATGGTCTTTCACAAAAAGCCAATCACGCGTATATAACCCATCACCATAAACAGGCAATGGTTTTTCGGTAATGATATTATTGATAAACAATGGAATCAGCTTTTCCGGAAAATGGAAGGGACCATAGTTATTAGAACAATTGGAAACCACTGTTTGCATATGGTAGGTTTCGCGGTATGCCCTTACAAAATGATCAGATGCCGCTTTACTGGCCGAATAGGGTGAATTGGGATCGTAAGGTGTGGTTTCTAAGAAAAAACCTGTATCTCCTAAACTGCCATAAACTTCATCGGTTGAAATATGGTAAAATAAATGTTTGGAATAATCCTCCTTCCATTTTTTACGTGCGGTATTGAGCAGGTTAACCGTACCGATGATATTGGTATACACAAAATCAAGTGGCGATACAATGGACCTGTCAACATGTGATTCCGCAGCCAGGTGAATCACATCGGTAATTTGATACTTATCAAAAGTTTCATCTACCAGGTCAGCATCCAGAATATTTACTTTGGCAAAACGGTAATTGGGTTTCTGGTCAACATCTGTAAGGTTCTCCAAATTACCTGCATAAGTGAGTGCATCCAGGTTGATGATAGTATCATCAGGGTATTTATTTACAAATAACCTGATCACATGTGAGCCTATGAAACCTGCCCCTCCCGTAATTAAAATGTTTTTACCCATAAATTCTATTATTATAACTGGTACTTAATATATAATATTCAGCGCAGGTGATTACAAATTTAGCAATAAATCAGACGCAATTAGAATTATTGGATGAAATTGAACCTAATAAAAGGCATCTTACCAATATCCTGTAGAGTTTCTTATATTGGGTACTGAAAGTATTGCCATGAACCAACGCTATTATTCCTTAGACGTATTTCGGGGAGCTACAGTTGCACTCATGATATTAGTAAATAATCCCGGCAGTTGGTCGCATATTTTTGCCCCGCTAACTCATGCCAGTTGGCACGGCTGTACCCCTACCGATCTGGTATTTCCCTTTTTCCTTTTTGCCGTAGGTAATGCCATGTCTTTTGTAATGCCCAGGTTTGAGCAGGCCGGACCAGCGGTGTTTTGGAAGAAAGTGATCAAAAGAACCCTGCTTATATATGGGATTGGCCTGTTTCTGAACTGGAGTCCTTTTGTAAGATGGGAAGGGGAAGAAATAACTGCCAAGCTTTGGGAAAATGTTAGAATATTTGGGGTTTTGCAAAGAATTGCCCTTTGTTATTTTTTCGCTTCCGTGATCGTTTTTTATGCCAAAGCCAGGGGTGCTTTTGTAATTAGTGGTATCATCCTCTTGTTTTATTGGATGATCTGCCTTTTGTTGGGGAATCCTGGTGACCCTTATAGTTTAACCGGCTGGTTTGGTACAAGTATTGACCTCAATTTATTAGGAATCACCCATGTTTACAAAGGCGAAGGCGTACCCTTTGATCCGGAAGGTCCTTCCAGCACACTTGCTGCTATTGTGCAAGTAATATTCGGATTCCTGGTGGGACAATACATTCAACAAAAGGGCAAGAACTATGAAATGTTATCCAATCTTTTTGTGGCAGGCTTGGTTTTACTTTTTACAGGGTATTGCTGGGATATGGTATTCCCGGTGAATAAGAAAATCTGGACCAGCAGTTATGTTTTATATACAACAGGATTAGCCATTCTTTCATTAGGTACCTTGATTTATCTGATAGAGTTCAAGGAAAGAAAAGGGGCATGGAGCAGGTTCTTTGATGCATTTGGCAAAAACCCGCTGTTTATTTTTGTGTTAAGTGGATTTCTACCCCGTGTGCTAGCAATGTTTCGTTGGGTGGAAGAAATTACGCCTGAAGGAAAAAAAATATATACATCCTTTTTCCCCTGGTTTTACAATACCGCATGTAAGAATATAGCAACCGATCTGCGTGTAGGCTCTTTGGTGTATGCGCTTTGTATGATCAGTTTTTACTGGTTTATTGTATATCTTTTAGACAAGAAAAAGATCTATGTAAAAGTTTGATGTAGAAAATAACAAAAATTACAAGAAATACTTCGTTGTTAGTTTTCAGGATTTAATTTTTACAGCCGGGTTGCCAACATAGACACCTGGTTCTTCAATATTTTTAGTAACCACTGCACCTGCACCAATCACTACATCAGAACAAATGGTAACGGGCAATATAGTGGCATTACTGCCTATGGATACACGATCCCCAACATGCGTAGCCTGCCATAATGAAGGGTTACCAGCTGGTTTCCCATTGGTAAACTTATCGTTTACAAATACCACCCCATGACCAATAAAACAGTCGTCACCAATGGTTACCAACTCGCAAATAAAACTGTGTGATTGTACTTTACATTTTTTGCCTATGACCACATTCTTCTGTATCTCAACAAAGGGACCAACAAACCCATCATCACCAATGGTGCATTCATATAAATTACTGGGTTCTATAACGGTAACATTGTTTCCGAATATAACATCCCTGATGGCAGATTGGCTACTATTAAATGACATGAAGACTGAATTTAGAAGAAAATAGTTTCTGCTTTTACAATGCTCTCTGGTTTACCTACATCTAATAGTTGCGCGCCGGTATGGTCGAAAGATTGGATAGCATGGCTTTTGGCCAGATCAAGGTACACATCTACCATCGAAAATTTTCCTTCTTGTTTTATCAAACCCGGTAATGCCCCTTTTACCACATGTATACCACTGAAAGCTTTGGGGGTAAGTTCTGTTCTTTGTTTGACTATTTTTTCTTCCCCTGTTTTTTGGTTTTTCCAGCCAGCAAGTTTTCCTTCTTTGTCAAATAAAAAATACCTGGAAGATTCCCGAATACTTACTGCAAGGGTGGCTAATGATGCTGAATTACTATGCTGTTGCATCATAGCTGAAAGGTTCATGTTGGTGAGAATATCAACATTCATGATCACAAAGAATGCTTCATTTTCAAAATACCAGCCTGCTTTTTTTAAACCGCCACCCGTTTCCAATACTTCACTCGTTTCATCGGAGATGGTTATAGAAGATCCCCAACCCTTATTCTTCTCAATCGCATCCACTATTTGGTCTGCAAAATGATGCACATTAACAATCACTTCAAAAATGCCATGCTGCTGTAAATACTTGATATTCCTTTCCAGTAAAGATTTGCCATTTACCATGGCCAATGCCTTTGGATGCTTATCTGTAAAGGGTTTCAGGCGAGAGCCCAAACCTGCTGCAAAGAGCATCGCTTTATTTGCCTGTTCCTTACTATTCACATTATGCTGAGGCATGCTTCAAAATTATAGTTTCAAAAAAAGTACTGTTTTTAAACCTTACCTGGTGTATTAGTAGGCCAGTTGGCTTCATTGGTATGTTCCAATTGTACTTTCAGTTTGTATTTATTTCTTAAATGCCTGGCTGTTTGCTCGGCTGCATATACACTCCTATGCTGTCCGCCTGTGCAACCGAAGTTGATCATCAAATTACTAAACCCTCTTTGCAAATAATCTTCTACGGTAATATCAATAAGGTCCCAAACACTATTGAGAAACTTGTTCATCTTGGTTCTTTGTTCCAAAAAATCCTGTACTGGTTTGTCTTTACCACTTTGCTTTTTGTGTTCTTCAAACCTACCGGGATTTAAAATACCACGCATATCAAAAACAAAGCCACCACCGTTTTCTGATGGATCTGCAGGTATCCCTTTCTTATAACTGAAACTTTTTACTTCTATCACCAAAGGCGTATCCTTATTGGCTTGTGTGGGTTCAAAGCGTTTTACAATTTCATCAGACACCACCAATCTTAAAACCCTGTCAAATTCGGGTGTAACGATACCCACTCTTTTATGGTTGAGAAAAAATTGCAGGTTCTTCAATGCCAAAGGGATACTGGTTAGAAAATGTGCTTTCCTTTCAAATAAACCCCGGAACCCATAAGCACCCATCACCTGTAGTAACCTGATCAAAACATAACCGTTATACTGACTAACAAAGGTAATTCTGTCAACAGGTTTCTGCAGGAGCCCGTCTATGCAGTCCATATAATAAGTCAGCAAATTATCTTTCCATTCCTCACTTAGTTCAGCCTTAGCCTGCCATAATAATGAGGCTACATCATACTGCAATGCACCTTTCATTCCTCCCTGGTAATCGATGAATTTAACTTCATCATTTTTTACAATAATATTTCTGCTCTGAAAATCCCGGAACATGAAATATTTATTTTCTGTACGGGTAAGGTAAGTGCTGAGTGCGTCAAAATCATCCATCATCGCCTGCTTATCGTAAGGCAACTGCAGGGTATCCAGAAAATAATATTTAAAATAGAGCAGATCGCTCATGATGGCCTGCTTACCAAATTCTTTGGCGGTAAGACATCTTTCATAGTCCAGGTCCTTATCGCCCAGAATCTGTATTCTTGCTAATTGTTCCAGGCTTTTTTGAAACAGCGAATAGGCATATCCTTCATGGCCATTCTCCTCCAGTTTATTTAGTAAGGACTCGGTGCCCAGGTCTTCCTGTATATAGAGGGTATCGTCATCATTTACAGCCAGAATTTCAGGAACAGGTAAACCAAGATCTCTAAAATGCCTGCTAAATGCTACAAAGGTTTGTGTTTCTTTCCGGTTATGGTTATGGGTAGCAATAAAGGTTTCCGAATCACCATAAATACGAAAATAAACCCTGTCGCTACCACTCTGAGGCAGTTTTTCAATTCGTTTGGGTATTGATTTTCCGGTTGTTTGAAACAGTTTACTAATTGCATCTATCACTACCTCCATGGTTGTTATTCGTTTGCAGCGAAAATAAAGCTTCGAATTGAAAGACCCTCATCCTTTTCTCTTTCGGAAAAGAAATGAGGCTTACTAAATTGATACTTAGCACATGAGAGGACCCATTAATCAGGTCTCAATCCAAATACATTCACCTGACGACAAATATCCATTGCATGCTGCTTGCGAAACAATACCAGTTCCTTCAATTCAAAAGAAGCTTTCATTTTTCTGGAGGCATATGCTTTCATGGCTTCTGCATATACCGGCGCTGCAAGCCCTCTGGCTATCGTGATATGCGGGTGTGCATTGAGGAACATTTCCGGACAACCATAACCACGTACATATTGATCTATCACCTGAAAAGCAGTGGCCATTTGCTGAAAGGGCTGGTGATCTGTTACGCGCAGGTAAATGGTATGCGGACTAAAACCATGATACTGATCCAGTGTTACCTGGAAACTTTGCTGGTTACTGATGATGCGGTGCATCCAGCGGAGAATGGTGGGTTCCATTTCTTCCCTGGCCTTAAAATGTGCTAGTGGGATCTGCGGACGAACATCTGTATACATAGGTACAGGGTACTGCGCTGCAAAAGCTGTTCTTTCTTTTTTTATCAATTCAGTAACTGCTGTATCGGGCTGTGCCACTAATAAGTATTCGGATAAAATGATGGCCGGTGTAGTGTTGGTTGACCTGTTGCTTACAAATCCTGTTTCCATAAATAATATTTTAGCGGGATAATTATTTTAGTATAAATTTACTAAATAATTTAGCATTTCAAAATTTAATTTATATGGATGGGGAACAATGGTATGGAGCCGCCTACAAGGGCTCTAAAAAATTTAACCAATGGGATGTAAACACAGCCAATGCCACTGGTTTTGGCGCCGCAGCCGATGATTATATGGAACGCGGCATCGACCTGAATGAGCAACTGATTCGCAACAAGCCGGCCACTTTTTTCTTCCGTATGAACAGTGAAGCTATGTCGGATGCAGGCATCTTCAGCGGTGATGTACTGATTGTAGACAGAAGTATCAAAGCCGTAAGTGGCAAAATCATCGTTGCGGTATTGAATGGCGAACTGCTGGTGCGGCGCTTGCAGGTACATATCAAAGGCGTTACCCTTATAGCAGAAAATAAAAAGTATGGGAATATCCAGATAGAGGAATTCAGCAATTATGCGGCATGGGGGGTGGTGATCTATTCTATTCACCCCCTGGCCCCCTGAAGGGGGAATTAGTATGAGCACAATTATTTTTTATGAAAAGGAATATGTTTTATGATGCCAACCCATTATTGTTTGAACGGGCTAAATATTTGCGGAATCATCTCACGCATGCAGAAATCGTTTTATGGTCGTATCTGCGTAATCGCCCCATGGGTTATAAATTCAGTCGTCAGCATCCGATTGGTATTTATGTGGTAGACTTTTATTGCCATGCACTCAAATTGGTGATAAAAGCCGATGGCAGCATCCATCATTTGCCTGAAGTTCAACTTGCAGATATTGAACGTGAAAAAATACTGGAAAAAGATGGTCTGCTGATATTAAGATTCTCCAATGATGAAATAATAAAACAAACATCACAGGTAATCGAAAAGATAAATTGTACACTAACAAAAATAATTCCCCCTTCAGGGGGTTGGGGGTTATGAGAGCCATCGTTGATTGTAATAGTTTTTACTGCTCCTGCGAGCGACTGTTTAAACCTGATCTTTTAAACAAGCCAGTGGTAGTATTGAGTAATAATGATGGCTGCATCATTTCCCGTACCGATGAGGCAAAAAAACTGGGTGTTGAAATGGCTGGTCCTTATTTTAAAATGAAGCCCCTGATAGAAAAATTTGGGGTAGCCACTTTCTCTTCCAATTATAATCTCTATGGCGATCTTAGCTGGCGTGTAATGGAAACCCTGCGTATGCTGGTGCCTCCCGGCTGTTTGGAAGTGTATTCAGTGGATGAATCATTTCTGGACCTCTCACATATTCCCAAAGAAGAACTCCAGTTATTTGGTGTTTTTCTGAAAGATAAGGTGGAAGAATGGACAGGTATCAAAGTGTCTGTCGGCATCGCACCTACCAAGGTATTGAGTAAGGTTGCTAACCGTCTTTCTAAAAAAAACAAGGAAGCCACCAACTGTGTACTCTTACTCGATACGCCCCGCAAAACAGAACAGGCATTGAAGAAAACACCGGTAGAAGATATATGGGGCATCGGCCACCAGTATGCCGACAAACTCCGCAGCCAGTGCATCGACACCGCTTACGATCTTAGTATCAAGGATGTTTCATGGGGGCATAAACATTTAGGCGGGGTAACGGGCGCGCGACTCATACGCGAATTAAAGGGTACAGAAAGTATTCAGATGCTGGATCAACTAGTGAACAAAAAAATGATCGCCACCACACGCATGTTTGGTACGCCGGTTACCGAGTTAAAAGATATCAGGGAAGCAGTGGCCACTTATACTTCACGCGCAGCAGAAAAACTAAGAAGGCAGCATAGCGCCGCCAATACCATCAGTGTATTTGTGGTACCCAAAGAAGATTCAAGCAATGTTCATTTTCGCCATGGACCATCGGTGGGGAGTCATATCATATTACCCCTGGCCACATCTGCCACCCACGAACTCATCAAACCCGCGCTGGCACTGGTGGAGCGATTGTATGAAAAAGGAAGGATCTATAAAAAAGCCGGTGTGATGTTAAGCGGTATCGTACCCGACAGTTCCATACAGGGTAATCTTTTTACAGCCCCTGCCGAAAATAAAAACAAGTTATTGATGAGTATGATCGATAACCTGAATTTCGCTATGCGGGATGACGTATTAAAATTCGCATCCTCCGGTACTACGCGCAACTGGAAGATGCGGCAGGAACTGCGCAGTCCGCGCTATACCACCCGTTGGGATGAATTGTACCTGATAAAATAAATAGGATTAAGTAAGATATGAGCAAAGTAGTTTCCCAATAGCGTTTACACTATTTACTTTTTTTTCTTGACAAAAAAAAGTAACAAAAAAAGTCAATCCCGCCAAGGCGGGATGCAAAAAAGCTAAAATTTATTTCATTCCGCTAAAATGAACGAAGTCTAAAACCAAGCTTTTAGAAAATAATTGAACAAATATGCGCTTCAACATTTTATCAAAGCCCAGCATCGTTCATTTCTTAACGCTCCATTACATAAATTTCTTAACGCTTTTTTGCAGAGGCCAAATTTAAAACCAATAGGAATAGAGGTTTGTGTGTACTACTTAATCCTGATAAAATAAATTACCTGGCCCTACCCGGAAACTTTTCAAACAGGGCCTTCATCCCTTTCTGCGCCGTTTCCTGTACATTCTATTGTTTTTCAGGAACAATACCCTGAACAGCACTCTTCCAAACCATTTTATTCTGTGCGGCATCTACCAGGTGAACGCTTACCGTTCCTTCTCGGTAGCGACCAACTTCCATCACTTCGCTCTTCCAGGAATAATTTCTTTGACCAATATATCGGGTAGCACCATCGGTACGCCAGTCGGTCTGGCGGGTTTGTATTTCTTCTTTTATTTTGATGCCAATATTTACCAGCAGGTCAGGATTAGTGCCGGATTGTTTGTATCCTCTCTGTGTAAGCTCAGCACCAATGGCTTCTTTCAAAATATCCATCCGCGCATTAAACATATTGGTAACGGTATCTCCCGAAGCCGTTACCTTATAAAAATCGAATGTTTTGTATTTGGCAAAATCTACGTTATCTCCGGTTTCTGTATTCAGTACTTTAACACCTGAACAGGAGGTCAGTGCTGCGATAAGGATAAAAAGGAAATACTTTTTCATAAAAGGAATTTGTGTAAAATTAAACCAATAATAGGTTTAAAAATAAGCGTGATTATCCGAAAAAGGGTTTCTAATACACGCGAGTTAAAATTCATTATTAAGTATTGTTTGCACTACCAGTTTCAGTTGCTGCAAGTCCTTTACAATGATCTGCCACACAGCAGACAGTTTGATATTAAAATATTCGTGGGCAATCATATTTCTGAATGATTTTACTTTATACCATGGGTAATCATACTTAACCAATTTATCGTTTTCTACATGCATGATCGCTTCTCCAATAATGATAAACTGCATCATTACTGCATCATGCAGCATATCATTTTCACAAAAGGTTTTCAGGCTTTCCCCTTTTGTAAATTTTTCAATGTCAGTAATTGCCTGCTCAATATGCTGAAGCCTTTGCTGGCTTTCTTTATGACTATCTTTCATAAATAAGTTTCAGATCTGGTTTTATATGCTCGAGGATATAGGGTTTAAAAGAGTCCATAAAACCAATATCTACTTTCCTGTTTAGCCTGTTTTCCAGAAGGTGTTGTAGTTCTGCCAGGTCAAAATAAGTGAATGCTGGATTTGCTTGCAGGGCAATGTCTACATCGCTTTTAGGGCTATCATCTTCACGGGCAAATGAACCGTAGATCCATGCTTTTTCTATTAGGGGGAACTTCTTAATGCCGCTTTTCAATTGCTTAAGTATTTCTTTTCTATCCATTTTTTTAAAAGTAGTATAGGCAATCCTTTCTTCCGCCACACGAAGAGCATCCAAGGCCATCGCCTCCTCCTCCAGTTCATACACCAGTTTATCCGATAACCAGGCAAGCAGTAAATCATTTTCTTTCACTTTAAAATAAGCGGCCAATTTCACCACTTGCTCCCTTCTTGGCTTGCGTAGTCCTCTTTCTATTTTACTAAGAATAGCTTGATCGATGTTGAGAAAAGCAGCCACTGTTCGCAAGGGTAATTCTTTGCTTTCTCTAAGCTTCCGTATGATAGTACCCAGGCTCTCTATTTTTGACATATTTTATTTTGACATAATTTGTCAAATTTAAATATTTTTCCTCTATTCCACAAAGATTTGGAGGGATTTTTAATCCAGTTAAAATATTATCTTCCCCTACTCGTCTACCCTTATCATGAACGAGGTGATGGCGATAGCAGCACAAATGACTGAGTCCCGCAAGAACAATATTACCGAGGTGATCAATACGTACAGTAAACGGTTGATGGGCTTTATACGTAAACGGGTGAGCAATGAAGCAGATGCAGAAGATATCCTGCAAGACGTTTTCTACCAGTTTATTGGCAATACCAAACCCATTGAGCAACTCACTGCCTGGCTGTTTACGGTAACAAGGAATAAGATTACCGACAAGAAAAGGAAACACAAACCAGACCTGCTAGAAGACATGTATGTTGATGCAGACGCGGAATCTTCTTTTAACTGGACAGATCTGTTCTTTGACGAATCCAATAACCCGGAAACGGATTATTTAAGGAATCTTTTCTGGGAGGCCTTACATGCAGCATTGAATGAACTGCCTCCAGCACAAAAAGAGGTATTTATTTTAAACGAATTGGAAGGCATCCCCTTCAAAACCATTTCTGAACAAACAGGCGAAACCATCAATACACTCCTTAGCCGCAAACGCTATGCAGTGCTACACCTTAGGGAAAGACTGAGCAGTTTGAAAGAGGATTTATTACGCTATTAAAAAAACATTATGAATAAGCAATTCTGGATCAAAAAAATCATCGGGTTTACCGCATTGGCGGCAGCACTGGCAGCAGCTTTGGGTTATACCGTTATGTTACTCTGGAACAATGTACTGGCAGTTGTTGTGCCTGTTTCCCTGATTTCATTCTGGCAGGCACTTGGTTTACTACTGCTGAGTAAGATACTTTTTGGCGGCTTTAAAAGCAGCTGGTACGGGCCCAAAAGCAAGCATTGGAAAAATGAAATGAAAGAGAAATGGCAGGGCATGAGCACCGAAGAAAGGGAAAAACTGAAACAGGAATGGCGCAACCGTTGCCGTAGCTGGAAAAACCAGGACAGTAAAGAAATGGCTGACTAAGCACTACAAGCAAAAAAAAACTTTCAAATTTCATCTGTACCCCTAATTTTGCGCAATCTTACGCAGAAATGAACCCTACCCTCAACTCCAACGAATCGATACCCTCAGAGAAGAAGAAAATCATTGTTTTAGGCAGTGGTCCTAATAGAATTGGACAAGGTATTGAATTTGACTATTGCTGTGTACATGGTTTACTGGCCATCAAAGAATGTGGTTATGAATCTATCATGGTAAACTGTAACCCGGAAACTGTGAGTACCGATTTTGATATGGCCGATAAGCTCTATTTCGAACCGGTTAACTGGGAACATTTGTGGGAAATCATTGAACTGGAGCAACCAGAAGGTGTGATCGTTCAGCTTGGCGGACAAACAGCCTTGAAACTAGCCAAAAGACTACATGAAAAAGGGGTGAAGATCATTGGAACTGCTTTTGATGACATGGACATTGCCGAAGACCGCGGCAGGTTTAGTGATCTGCTGAAAGAACTCAATATCCCTTATCCCGAATACGGCACTGCATTGAATGCAGATGATGCCATTGCCGTAGCTAATCGCGTTGGGTATCCTGTATTGGTAAGACCCAGTTATGTTATTGGCGGCCAAAGAATGCGTATCGTGATCAATGATGAAGATGTGGAGAAAGCGGTTATCAGTCTGTTAAAGCATTTACCCGGTAATAAAATATTGATCGATCATTTTCTCGACAGGTGCCAGGAAGCAGAAGTTGATGCCATTTTTGATGGTGAAAATTTCCATATCATGGGTGTGATGGAACATATAGAACCCGCTGGCATTCATAGTGGCGATAGTAATGCAGTTTTACCTGCATTTAATCTTACCCCATTAATCGTGGAAACCATGGAATATTATTCTGAAAAAATAGCCCGTGCTTTGAAAATAAAAGGACTGATCAATATTCAGTTTGCCATCAAAAATGATAAGGTATTTGTAATTGAAGCCAACCCAAGAGCCTCCCGTACCACGCCTTTCATCGCAAAAGCATACCAGATCCCCTATTTGAATATTGCAACCAAAGTAATGATTGGTGCAAACAAGATCACCGACTTCACCATGGAGAAAAAACTGGAAGGCTATGCCATTAAAGAACCTGTTTTTAGTTTCGATAAGTTCCCCGGCGTAAACAAAGAACTCGGACC
>CALRUV010000023.1:0-22671 GCA_943371455.1 Chitinophaga pinensis
CACTTAATGATATTTTCTTTAATATAGAAGGAGAATTAACACTACTTACAATATCGCAATTAAATGTGTTAGATACATTGCTAATATTTCTAATTCCTACTGGAGTATTAAAATGAGTATTATAATGTACAAGTAAGGGATTCAACCCAAGTCTGTTTTTTACAAAATCTATTGTAAAATAGGTATCTCCTCCTCCAGTAATTGGAATTATACAATCAAATGAGCTTCCTTTATTTTTTTTAGTCGATTCCACTTTTTCAAGTAAATCATAAAATCTTTTATTCCAATCGATGGAATATTTTTCCTCATGAATATAGCATCCACTACAAATATCTTGATAAATTGTTAATCCGAAAGGATGATTAATAGGATATAAACATCGTTTGCAAATTTTGATATCACTCATATTGGAAATAGTTATTAGGTCTTAGTATTTTGTTTTTCATATTTATTTCACTCCTAATTAATTCTACACTATGCTCAGAATGCAAAAAAACATTCGAAGCACATAATCCAGTAATATTATTTAAGTTTAGAATTTGTAGAAAGTGTTCAATTTTATCAGCGCCACCTAATGAAAGTATTGGCTTGTTTAATAAAATAGAAAATTGTGATAGAAGGTCAACATTATAACCAAGTTTTGATCCGTCACGATTAATACTGTTTATCATTATTTCACCCACATCAATATTATTATTAATAATACTTACAACTTCATTTACTTGTTTATTCATATTTCGCATTACTTTATAATCAAATAAACTATTACCTAAAATTTTATCCTCAATAAAATCAAGTGACAAAACAATGGACTGAGATCCATACTCATGTGAAATATCATTTATTATTTCAAAATTAGAGGCAGTAAATAAAGAATTAATTGCAACTTTATCTGCACCATTCTTAAAATATAATTCGGCAACTTCCAATCCAGTAATACCTCCTCCAACAGTTAGAGGAACAGAAATATTTTTTGATAGTTCATTGATTAGCGAAAGACTAACATGCCGATTTTCTTTAGTAGCATCAATGTCGAGGATAACTATTTCATCACAGTCCCAGCTTGACAAATATTCTACAATGAATTTAGGCCTCCCAATTGGTTGATATCTTTTAAAACCGTAACTCTGAACAACAAGCCCGTTCTTAATTATTATGACAGGTATTATTCTCTTATTTATCATATTTCAAAAAAGGTTTTAAAAAACTGAATTCCACTTTCACTACTTTTCTCTGGATGAAATTGAACACCATAAAAATTATGATAGTTAACTACTGCAGGGAGCTGAATACCGTATTCAGATGTTCCCACAACAATTTCCAAATCTTGATTTGTAACATGATAGGAATGAGCAAAATAATACCAACCACTCATAAATGGAATTCCACTATTTGTATCCATCAGAACCTCTCGCCAACCGATATTTGGTAACGGGTATGAATTATCATCAGGCATTTGTTTAACAATTCCATTAAATATTCCTAAACCTTTAGAGTAGCCAAATTCATCGGAGGATTCGAATAAAATTTGCATGCCTAAACAAATCCCAAGTATTGGCTTTTTATAATCAACCATGGCTTCTTTCAATGCATTATCAAGCTTTTTTTCTGCAAGATAATGAGAGACATAAGAGTAAGATCCAACACCTGGTAGTATTAAGTAATCTGCATTTTTAACATCTTCAATATCATTTGATATAATAGTTCTATATTGGCTAATCTTACTTACCGTATGATATAAAGACATTATATTACCTGCATTATAATCAATTATACAAACTGTTTTTGACATTTATTAATTTTATGATTTAGATAATATTATTTATATTTAATATTTCATTAAATGCATGACCAACCTCCATCTACCATTAAATTATGTCCAGTTATATATGATGCTTCATCGCTTAAAAGAAAAGCTACCGAAGGGGCAATTTCTTTAGGTAATCCCATTCTTTTTAATGGAACTTTCTTCGAATAATTAGTTACAAACAATTCTTCTTGATTATTAAATATTCCACCTGGAGATACTGTATTAATTCGGATTCCTTTAGAACCATAATAAGAAGCTAAATATCGGGAAAAATTAATCACACCGCCTTTAATAGCCGAATATGCTGCTGGCATTGTCATGTTTGTGTTTTCATAAACTGAAAAATCCGGACCTAGAACCCCATAAATTGAAGACATGTTAACAATACTCCCGAATCCTTGAAATGACATAATAGCCAATATTGACTGACAGCAAATGAAAACACTGTTCATTTGAAAATCAACGTTCTTATTCCAAGATTCAATTGTTATGTTTTCAAATGTGTTACCCCAATCAGAAGTTCTAGGATATGCATTATTTACCCACCCATCAATACGACCAAATTTTTTTAAGACTTCAGATATAGCGTTTTCAACTGAATTTTTATTTGTAACATCACATTTGTATTGGTTAAAATTAATATCCCTGTCAATAGCGATTTCAAAATTAATTGGGGTTGCATCGACAGAATTCAAATAATTGAGAAGTTCTTTACCTAATAAACCTCCTCCCCCTGTAACAACAATTATTTTATTTTTAAGACTCTTCATTCAAAGCTATTTTTAATGTAGAAATTCCTTCATTCAAATCATTCATACCTTTTCTCCCATGCTTTATATTGTTAATAAAATATTTCATTTGTTCAAGATAAGTTTCACTCATTTGAAAATTAGAATGAAATAAAGTTTTACCATTTGCTAAAGAAATCAATTTATTATTTATTAAATCCCCTACCAAAGTATCATCTTGTGTGACAATTTCAATTTGCCGTTTTGTATCACGTCTGAAATAATTTAAATTAATATTTAGTGTAAAATTTTTATAAAAAAGATGATAAAATGCGAAATCAGAAGAGTTAATATTCAATGAAGAAACATTTCTTTTAATAGATTTTATATCGTCAGGAGGTCCAAAAATCCATAAACAATAGTCTAATTCATGAATCAAATCAATGTTTACGCCACCTCCCAAACTAGCATTTGCGCTATAACTTTCTTTATAATCTTGTCCTGGTCTCCAACTAGGAAGATATGATCCACAATAAACATTGATCTCATTTATAATGGGGGTATGTTCATCAAGATATTTCTTTAGGAAAAGTATTAATGGATGAAATCGCAAATTGCAAGCTACATAAGTGAAAATATTATTGTTTTTAATTTTTTCAATTATCTCTGAAGCACCATTGAGATTGTCAAGTGCTGGCTTCTCAATAAATAAAGGGCAATTAAATCTTAAGGCTTCTAAGATAGCATTTCTATGTAAAGATGTGGGATTTGAAATAATTACAAAATCAAATTTTATTTCTAAGTCGACCAAAGAATATATGTTTACAATATCATTCACAGATATTGAATTCTCGGAACTGCGTAATGCAAAAATTTCGGCCTCAGAATCAATACTTTTAATAGCTTGTATATGTTTAGAAGCTATAGAACCTAAACCTATAATAAGAATCTTCACAATGTAAATCCTAATTTATTGCTATTAATTAAAAACTCCATAAAATGAAAATCAATTAAATGGTCTAAATCAAAACAGATATGAGGCATAATATAGACTAGTGATTTAGAATTCACTACATTATATGGTAATTGTTCAAAAAAACTTCTGCGATAAAAATAAAAGGAGGCATTCAAATCATAAACTTCTGGAGCAGATTGTCTAGTCAGAAATTTTCCCTTTTTTATTAGTCCATAGTACCCGCTAGATTGTTTTTCGACCATATTAAAATAAGGATTCCGATTTGCATTGTTAACTGAAAAGAGATTTAAAGCTTCTGGATCTGATTTTAAGATTTCGAATGCAAGATTAAGATCATTTAAATTTCTTAAAGGTGAACTAATATCAAGATCAAGAATAAAATCATAATTTTTACCCATACAATCTTCTTGATACTTTAGCAGGTCAAAAATTGTATCAAGCTTCCCTGCATTATCTGTTGCTAACTCATTTGGTCGATTATACGCAGTATTAAGACCATATTCAGATGCGATTCTCTTTACTTTATCATCATCTGTTGAAAGAGAAATATCCACATTATGTAATAAAGAAAATTGATTAGCATGTTGAATTGTATAAAAAATAAGTGGTAAGCCATTAATAGGCAAAATGTTTTTACAAGGTATCCCTTTTGATCCACCTCGTGCACATATTGTAATCAGAATATTCACTTTAGATTTATACTTTTAATATCAATTTGTGCTTTTTCAAAGTCACTATGGTTTCCTATATCAAGCCAATAACCCGAAAATGGAAATGAAATGACCTTTTTATCATTTCTAATTAGTACTTCAATAAGGTCTGTTGAATTGAAAAATGAATTTGTTGGCAAATAATTTAATACTGATTTTTTAAAAAGATATATACCACCATTACAATGGTATGTATAAGTAGGTTTTTCTTCGAAATTTACAACCTTGTTATCACCAGTTTCGAGCACAGCATATGGTATATTTACTTGATAAGGAATTGAAACAATTGCAAGGTCAGCATCTTGATTTATGAACTCAAGAAAATATTGTTCATAATTTAAATTTGTTAATAAATCCGAGTTTGTAACTAATATATAATCATGTTTAAACTCTTTTATTCCAGCAATCGCTCCTATTGTGCCTAATGGTTTATCTTCTTTGACATATTTTATATTTATACCCTTTTCACTTCCATCACCAAAATAATTTTCAATCTGCTCTGCAAGGTGTCGAACTGATATCCAGATATCATCAATTCCAAAAAGTATTAATCGGTCAATATTATGTTCAATAATTGGTTTAGGACCTACATGCAATAATGGTTTAGGAATAAATTCAGTAAGAGGTAATAAACGTTGTCCAACACCACCAGCCATAATTACGACATCTAATGGTAGATAGGATATTATTTGTCTAAAATTAATAATATCTATTACCTCTCCTTCATTTCCGACCAACGGAATAATTCTGAAACTCTGTTCCCTATAAGCAATTATTTTTTGAATATCCCTTTCCCCTTTTTTAATAAAGCGAGGGTATGGTTGAATAATTACATCTACAGGTTGATCTATTGAAATTCCTTTAATTAATCCTCTCCTAATATCCCCATCGGTAATAGATCCAATAAGTAAATCATTTTCATCAACTACAAACAATATGACATCAATTCCTAATTTGGTTAACTGAACTAAAGCATCTTTTATTGTGCTTCCTCGTAAAATCAAATGTTCCCTAAAATTTATCATTTATCAATGCATTTGACTAATTGAAATGCTTCAGCGTATTCAACTCCTGCTGATGCCCCTCTAAATGTAGCTAAGGATTCAATATTTTTTAAACTTCTAGGAAAAGGGTGTACTCCTATCTCAGATTCATAAACCTTCATGATTTCTAATTTTAAAGAAAGAAATTTCGAAATGTCAACATAGTAATTTGGCTGAAAAACTTTTTCAGGAAGAGAAAGAGCAAATTCAGTTTCAGAAATACATTCATACATTAACACCTTCTTTACAAAAGGATATCTGAATGATTTGGTGCAAGCTGCAATAGCATCAAAAATAATTCTGTGATCAGAATGAGCATCTGATCTATTCATAGTGTAAATAACCTCCGGTTTTAATTTCGAAAACAACTCAGCAATTTTTGGGATTAGAGAAATTAAAGATTCTGTTGACAATGACATAGTAGGATAATCGAGTTTGTACGTACCATCAAAGTTGTATAGTTCATTCACTCTTTCTATTTCATTTTGTCGAGATAAAACTTTATGCTCGCTAAAACCACTTTTCACATCAATATTTGTTACAATTAACCAATAAATCTGATCTCCATTGGCTTTATGTTTCAATATAGTACCCCCAACTCCAAGAGTTTCATCATCCGGATGAGCTGCAACCACCAATATTTTAGCCATTTAACAAAGTTTTCGTTTAACATACCATTTCTGATCTGAATAATCAATGTTTTCTAGTATATCTGTAATTTTAAGAGACGTGTTTCCATCACCAAACGGATTACTTATGCCCGAAATTGATTTTCGATAATCCTCATCTAAACAAGCTTCTGAAATTAATTCAGCTATTTTATCTGAATCATAATCTACAAACTTTACATTACCTGCATTCAATCTTCCTTTTTGTCTATTTCCTATGTTAATTACTGGCAACTTATAAAAAGGTGCTTCTAATATTCCCATACTTGAATTACCTACCAATGCTTTTGTATTGCGCATAACATTAATAAACAAATTTCTGGGAAGGTTTTTAAAAAATTTTATATACGATTTATTTTGATAATTTTTTATAGCATTTAAAATATCGTAAGAACCAGGATCCGTATTAGGATAGATTCCAATAACTTTGAAACCTGTCAAATCAATGAATTTTTGAATTCCTTTCAATGTTACATTCATTTGATGAAAGGAATCTTCCTTTTCGGAAGATAGCGGATGCTTGAGCAAAACAATATATTTTCCTTCAGAAATATCGAAATCAAGTTCCTGACTTAAAGAATCAAGATTTATTATAGGTTCCTTAAGTATATTTTCAAAAGAAGGATTTCCAACATTGAAAACACGGAATTCTTCCTCACCAGTATTAATCAAATTTTTTGCATATTCATCTGCACTTGTAAAATGAATATGTGCTAATTTGGAGACGGCGAATCTAATAGGATCATCTGCATTACCATACACTGTATCTCCACCACCAAAATGTGCTACTAAAATATTCATGTAATTACCTACAAGTGCAGTAGAAATACTTTCTTCTCTATCACCTATAACAAATAGAATATCTGGCATTTCTCTTTCAACAGTTTGAGCAAGTCCAATAGAAAGTAATCCTACCGCTTTTACTCTTTGTGTTGTTCGATTAGTCATCAAAAGCGAATCTATACAATCTGCTATAACCAACCCCTCCTCTTTTATTTTATTAATAAAGCTACCATGCCAATCAGACAAATGTGCTCCACTTAATACTAACTTCACATCAAATCTATGATTATTTCTTAAAGCATTAATTATTGGATATAAAATATCAAATTCACTTCTAATACCAGTTATCGCCAAAATCTTTATTTTTCTCATACTCATTTTTCTAAAACGATATAATATCTTTCATTCACAAAATTTGTTGTCAACTGATTCTCTCGTATTAGACTAGCCCATTTAATTTTCCATTTCGTATTTTCAATTAATTTTAAAATTTTAGGCATTGTAAAAAAGCTTTGAATAGTGCCGTTTTCATGTGTACTATTTACAACTATTTCATTATCATTTTCAGATTGGTTATTGGCGTCCGAAATCAAGGTAATAAATAATATTTTTTTAACAGTCCGATCAAGCTCTGCAACTATCTTTTGAGCTATAATAAAATACATACTATCTAATACAGAATCACATACTGCAAAATCAAAAAAATCATTTTCAAAAGGCAATATTTCACTTTCTATTGTTGAAAACCTATTTTGAATTTCTGCATCATTTGGATAGTAATGATAAGCTAATTCTTTAGCCATCGTAATAGCATTAGAAGAAATATCAACACCATAACCACGAATGTCAAATTCTTCAAAAAGCAACGTATTACGTCCAATTCCACATCCGAAATCCAAGGCGAAAAACCTACTAGTATTTTCACAATCTAATATATTTTTAAACTGATTAACACCAATTTTTTTTCTAATAAATCGGTTTAGAAATTTTACAACTTCAGCCTGTGGGTAGAAGATATAGTTTTCTTTTCTTTTATAACTTTCTTCCCATTTATTCGATTTTAGATCATCCATGATTTTAAATTTTAGAATTAAATGACACGTGTTAAATTTCCATTATTTAAAAGATACTTTTTTGCATTATCTATATCATTTATTACAAGATCCAGAATAGATAGATTCTTTATGAATCCAATTTTATTTTCCCATAATTGCTTATAAGGCAAATAATTGAACTTTGAAACATAGACTTTGATATTTTCTTTTCTAAATTTTTCAAGATCCATATAGGCCAATGCACCACTTCCGCTCAGATACTCATTATCTCCGGACTTCTTTATAAGCTCAATTACTAAATCGTCTTTTTTTGAGGAAGGATTCATTTGACTAGAATATAAAATATTTGTATTTGATTCTAAAATATTTAGCATACTCAAAAAAAGGCTATTATTCAAATCATGAAGATTTTCAATTTTTTTTGACAAAATATCATAAACTATCTTATAAACATCTGTGTAGTAAATAGATTTTTTATAATTTGATTCAATTGTTTTTAAGATTTTGTCATAAACAGAAACATTGTATATAAGAATTTCATTTATAGGTGTCTCCATTTCATGATGCTTCACAGGAATAGTAATCCATAGTTCTCCCTGCGGAGTTTTTATTAAATTCCTATTTTGCACCCCATTTTTTTGAAATTGAACATGATCTAAAACAATAAAATGGTCACTCCTTAATACCTTATAATATAAAGGAGACCATGATAAAAATTGAGACTGGTGAATACTTAGCATTCTAAAAAAGCTTTTATTAGTTTTTTAGAAATCACACACGCGTCATCTTCACTCAATTGAACATGCATTGGCAAACAAAAATGTGTATTGGAAAGTGATTCAGCCTTTGGCATATCGCCTTCTTTAGTACCACAAATTCTTTTAAATACAGGTTGCAAGTGCATTAAAGGCGAATAAGGTGCATCAATGTTTATTCCATCATTAAGCATTCTATTTTTAATAAAGTCTCGTGAAATTGTATTAGATTTGATGAAAATTATGAACTTCCAAAAAGGATGTCTTATATTCAAAGGGTAATCTTGGAACCTAATTTGACCAGAAGTTTCTAGCTGTTTCAGTTCATTTTTGTAAATATTCCCTATGTGTATGCGCCTTTCCACGAATTCATCAAGTCTTTTGAGTTGGGAAAGACCAAGTATACTTTCAAATTCGGCCATTCTGAAATTACTTCCTACTTCGTTAAAAATTTCTTGGCCAGATTTAATATCAATTCCTATACTTCTTATACTACTGCATCTATAAAAATGCTCTTCACTATTTGTTGTTATCATCCCGCCCTCACCAGTTGTAATTATTTTTGTTGAATAAAATGAATGACAACCGAAATCGCCAATGTTTCCAGCAAAGATATTGTCTATGCTTGCTCCATTCGAATGTGCACAATCTTCTATCAGAAATATATTTCTTTGTTTCAGATAATCTCGGATCTTGAAAATATCTGGATGTATTAATCCTGCGAAATGAACAATAATAACTGCCTTAGTTTTAGAAGTAATCTTCTTTTTTAAGTCGTCAAAATCAAATAAGAAATTGTCATCAGAATCACAAAAAACTAGTTTGCCTCCTGAACATAACACACTTGAACCCGTTGCTACAAAAGTTTGAGCAGGCACAATCACTTCATCTTGGGATTTCAATCCAATGGATTTAAGTACTACTTCTAATGCAGTAGTACAAGAATTAGTAGAAATCGCAAATTTGGTCTTTGTATATTCAGCATATGCTTTTTCAAACTCTTTCACTTTAGGCCCTTTTGTTAGAAATCCTTCACCAGATAATACTTTTCTTACTTCTCCAATAATCTGCTCGATATCATCATTTGGAAAAAATGGGATTGAATTTTTATAAGACATCTTCAATTTGTTTAATATATTGACTTATTTTTTCATTCATTGAAGCAGGTTGAAAACCAATTAATTTTTTTGCTTTTGAAGTATCAATGAAAACATCCCAATCAAAGATATATTTCTTATCAGAACAAATAATTGTTGAATTAGATTTTAGAATATCTTTCATTATTAAAGCAATGTCAACTGTTTTTAATGACTCATCGCTTGCTACATTAAAAATATCGAAATTTTCCAGCTCGTTATAATGCTCTGAAATTTTATTAATTATTTGAATTACTTCGTCAATATGTACAAGGTTTCTATTGATAAGGCCTTTACTAAACAGTTCGACATCCTCATTCAATTTTAGTTTTTTATAAAAAGTATTTACAATTCCATAACCATCGCCATTCCCAAATACTGACTGTAATCGTATTACAATAATTTTACTATTAAAATTTAAAGATTCAAATTTTAATAATTTTTCAGAAATAAATTTTGTCAGGCTATAAAAATTTTCAGGTTCAGGTATTGAATCCTCAGTGATAATATGATCTTTCATTTTTCCGAAAATCGAAACAGTCGAAGTGTAAACAAAAAAATCCAACCTCCGGCTTTTAAAATACTTAATCAAAGAAATTGTTGTTTCAACATTTGATTTGAAATAATCCTGAAATGTAATATTTGAATTACTAGGCTGTTGAGATGCAAGATGAAATACACCTGAAAAAGTGATGTTATTCAAATTTATTAGCAATTCCTCAGAAATCTCTCCTTGTAAATAATTAAAATTATCATTTAATAGTAAATTTTGTAACCTTTCAGGCGATTTACTTCTACCAATTCCTACTACTGAATGACCTTTTAATATTAGGTCATTTGCCAATCTGCTTCCTAAAAATCCTGAAACACCTGTAATTAAGAATTTTGCCATTTTGTTTTAGTCTTTAAATTCAAAGAAATCTGAAAAATTTAATTGATGGCCTTCAAGTAAATTTTTTAGCAACTTCTTTCCAACGATTTCTTTATATCTCATAGGAGATATACCTTCTCCAGTTCTTTTCATTATAAAATCTTCTGAGGTCAAAATATGACCTTGATGCAAATTTTTATTTAAATAAATGCTTTTACGTGCTGCAATGATATTCTTTTGTTCTGATTTACTGGGTGCTTTGATACCTGAACCTGATATTGCTAATTCAATATTTCTGATTGCATGTACCATTTGGGCTAATTCTTCAGGTTCAAGTGAAGCTTTATGATCTGGGCCTGGCAAACTTCTATCTAATGTAAAATGTTTCTCAATAACAATTGCGCCTAATGCTACGGCAGCAATGGGCACTTCAATGCCTAATGTATGATCTGAATAACCAACCTGAACACTAAATTTTTTTCTTATTGTGTTCATTGCTCCTAGGTTCACATCCTCCATAGGAGTTGGGTATTCAGTATTGCAATGTAATATTGTTATTTGCTCATGATTATACCCTTTTTGTAAAAAAACATTAATAGCATTTGCAATATCAAGCATGTCTGACATTCCTGTTGAAATGATAACAGGTTTTAACTTCGTTGCAATATTTTCTAAATAAGGGAGATTAGTTATTTCTCCTGAGGGAATTTTAAATAAATCCATACCTATCCGATCAAGAAAATCTATACTTTCGACATCAAATCCGGTTGATAAAAATCTAATCCCTTTTTTTTCAGCATAGTCTTTTAATAGATAATGCCATTCCTCAGGCATTTCAAGTTTACTTAACATTTCAAATTGGGTAGCTTGTTCACCTGAACCAAGATTTTGTTTTTGATATTCGGCTTGCTTTGCTAAAGAAGAAACTAATTTGCTGGCTTTGAAAGTTTGGAATTTCACATAATCGGCTCCAGAATTAACAGCAACATCAATGAGTTGGAATGCTAATTTTATATCACCATTATGATTTACCCCTGCTTCAGCAATAACCGTTACCTTTTTATTTGACATAATTACGGTTTAAGAATTTAGACGGATTTCCGACAACACAGGAATTATCTGGAATATCCTTTATAATAACTGATCCAGCCCCTATTATCACATCATTTCCTACAATGACACCTTGTTTAATTACTGAATTTGCTCCAACAAAGCTTCTATCTCCCACAGTAACATTTCCTGCAAGCACAGCACCAGGAGCAATATGAGCAGCTTTACCAATCAAACATTCATGTTCTATAATTGAAGATGTATTAACGATAGAGAAATCTCCTATGATAGAAAGCGGATTTATTGAAACATTTCTTGAAATGAAAACTCCTGTACCTATTTGTGCCATTCCTGAAACTGATGCAGAAGGATGAATGATTTTTTGAACTATTTCATTTCTTTCTTCAATGAAATTGCAGATAGCATATCTTATTTTATTGTCTCCAATACCACAAATAAAAGAATACCCCTTACCCCATTGTGCAAAAAAATCATCTGATTCAGAACCCAGATAATTTAAACTGAATGGGTTTTTTTCAACCTTTCTAATATCGGCATAACCTAGTAATTCAAAGCCTGACATTTGTGCAGCTTCTGCTATAACACATCCATGGCCGGAATAACCAATTAAAATACATTGATAACTAAGACTCATGTCTTACACTACTTGGAATATTTACAATGCGCTCCTCAAGAAAAATCGCATTTTGCTGATCATCTCTCTGACAAGATTCAAACATGGGAAGCTTAAACATCAATTGCCATATTGGCCGTGTCATTACACCTGCTGAATTGGTTTCTGCAAGGAACACGTCTCTTTCTTTCCTGTTGTTTAATTCCAAGCACATTAACCAATAATTGGCAGTAGTATTTGGAAGTTCTTTTCGAAAATGCATACCGATACTTTGAAAAAAGGTTGCATAATCTTCAGCCAATGTTCGTTTGTTTTGAAGGAATAAATCTAATTGTTCAATTTGAGCACAAGCCAATGCAGCATTCAGGTTAGGCATTCTGTAATTGTACCCTAATTGGTCATGAACAAATTCAAAGGAATGTTTTACTTTGGCAGTAGTGGTTAGGTGTTTTGCCAATGCACCCAACTCTTCATTATTGGTTACAATGGCACCACCACCGCCACTTGTTACAATTTTATTTCCATTAAATGAAAAAACACCAACCTTACCCAAACTCCCTGTAGCTTTAGTCTGATACCTGCTCCCGAGTGATTCTGCTGCATCTTCAACAATAGGAATATGCCATTGGGTACACACTTTTTCCAATTCTTCAAAATGCACAGGGAAACCGAATGTATGCATTGGTAAACAAGCAGTTATTCTTCTATTAGTTTTTTTATTATAACATGCATTTTCACGAATTTCCGCATTTTCTAACAGAAAATGTTCAACAGCTTTTGGAGAAAGCCCCATAGTATCCAAATCGACATCCAGGAAAACAGGGTGAGCCTGAATATACGTTATGGCATTTATTGTTGCAACAAAAGTTAAAGCCTGGGTGATTACTTCCGTATTTGCAGTAACGCCCGAAAGCATTAAAGCCATATGTAAACCAGCCGTTCCATTTACTACTGCAATTGCTTTTCTTGTTTCTGATTTTGCAGAAACTAAGTTTTCAAAAAGATCAACAAAAGCACCAACAGAAGAAACATAAGTGGAATCAATCGCTTCTAGCACATACTTTCTTTCATTACCAAAAAAAACTGGTTCATGAAGTCCAATAAAATCCTTTCTCCTGAATTTAGACTGTATAAATTCGACAGTTTTACTGTTACAGTTCATTACTTAATAATTATTTATAATGCAGCCATTACTTCTTCAAACGACCCTTCATTAATTACAATTCCACCCTCAAGACGATACAACTTGTCGCATTTTGCTACAGTACTGTACCTGTGTGCAATTATCAGTATTGTTTTATTCCCTTTAAAGCTATTTACTGCACTCATTACACCTTCTTCTGTTGTAACATCCAATGCACTTGTTGCTTCATCAAGAATCAACACTTCCGGTTTATGATATAATGCTCTGGCAATTCCAATTCTTTGTCTTTGCCCACCTGATAAACGAACGCCACGTTCTCCAACAGAAGTATTTAGTCCTTCCGGGAGGGTTAAAATAAAGTCGTACAATTGTGCTCCTTTAATAGCTTCTATGATTGATTCATCGTTGATTTCATCAGGGGTTAAACCAAATGCAATATTATTTCTTAGAGAATCGTCAGTCAGATATATATGTTGTGGGACATACCCTATTTGATTTTGCCAACTCCGCATATTTTTGTCTGTTAATGTAACATAATTAAACTGAATAGTTCCTTTTGTGGGTGATAAAAGTCCAAGTATGATATCAATAAGTGTGCTTTTACCTGCTCCACTTCCACCAATAAATCCTACAGTACTCCCTTTCTCAATTGTTAAAGAAACATTAGCCAAAGCTTTTGCACTAACTCCTGGATAAACAAATGTTATTTTGTTTATTTTAATTGTGTTCCATTCATTTATATGTTCCGTATCCTGTGAATTTTCGATTAGAATTGCTTTTGCTAATTCTGTATGAAGAATATCTACAACAGGCATCGAGAAACGAATACTTTGTAATGAGTTGATAATCCTATTAGCTGATGGCATAAGTCTAAATGCTGAAGCTGCAAATAAACTCAAAGTTGGTATTAAAACAGATGTGGAATTACCTTTTAATAACATAACGAAAATCAAAACAACTAGTCCAAATACAGCGAGCAATTCTAGCCATAAACGAGGTAAGGATTGTAAAAGATTTAATTTTCTGGCAACATTTGCCATACTCACATTATGCTTTACAAATTCATTTATGAAACTTTTTTCACGACCCATTAATTTCACATCTTTCACACCACCTAGCCCCTGCTGTAAATGTTGCATTCTTTGTCCTTCATGAAATTGTCTTGCCTTACCAAGATAATTAATTCGTCCTTTTGTGAAACGTTGAAAAATAAAGCTAGCTGTCAATAAAACTAAAATAACAAGAGAAGTTCCGAAAGGTTCCGCAAACAATAAAAGTAAAACAATACCCACCAATATAAAAAGTTCTGTAATTAAAACAACAGTAGCTGTAAGAACACTACTAAATAAATATACTTCAGCTGTTACATTCCTTATTAATAAAGCGGAATTATGTAAAAGATGGAAAATATATGGTTGCCTTAAATAGGCCGAATATAATCTTTGAGAAATACTTAATTGTATATCAGACACAAATTTGACTTGCTTCCACGAAAGGAACACAAAAAAAACAGTTTTGAAAACAACTATAATCAAAAGAAATCCCATTGCACCACCAATAACTTGATAATGAGCAGGATCACTTGCATTTGAGTACCATGAAATAGGTGTTAGCTTACTGAAGAATGTTTGAACTAAAGGATATTGGTCAAGTAAATGTTTATTTGACATCAATGCCATTGCAGGAATAATCAAACCAACGCCAATAGTTTCTAGAAACATGCCAATCAGCATCAAGCCAACCATTTTTAGACCCTGCTTTTTTTGGACCGTAGAAAGAAAAGCAATAAATTTTTTATGGATTTTCATACAAACTCTATCTCAACTATAATTTATGATATTCCTTATACCAATCAACAAATTTTTTTACTCCTGTTTCAACATTGACTAAAGGTTTATAGCCAACTGTATCTTGAATTTTACTTACATCTGCAAAAGTATCAAGTACATCCCCTGGCTGTAAAGGCAAGAACTCCTTTATAGCTTTAATACCAAGTGCCTTTTCTATTGCTTCTATATACTCAATTAAAGTTGCGGGCGATGAATTACCAATATTAAACAATCGAAATGGAGCAATACTTGTTGATGGATCTGGATTTTTTGGATCCCATTGGGTGTTTCCAATAGCGACATCATCACTGGCTCGGATAATACCTTCAACAATATCATCTATATAAGTAAAGTCTCTTGAATGCATTCCATAGTTGAACAAAGCAATTGGCTCCCCTTTTAAAATCTTATGGGTAAAAAGATATATCGCCATATCTGGTCTACCCCATGGCCCATAAACCGTAAAAAAACGCAAACCGGTTGTAGGTAACTTGAATAAATGACTATAACTATGTGCCATTAGTTCATTGGCACGCTTGGTTGCAGCATAAAATTGAAGAGGATGGTCAGCTATATCTCCTTCTGCAAATGGGATTTTACCATTTGCCCCATACACACTACTAGTACTGGCATATGTAAAATGTGCCACTGTTGCATATCTTGCCGCTTCTAACAAATTGGTGAATCCAAGTATATTACTTTCCACATAAGCGAGGGGGTTTTCTAAACTGTACCTTACGCCAGCCTGTGCAGCAAGATGTATAATTCTATCAAAACTATGTTTATCAAAGCATTCCTTTACCAGTTGAGTGTCAGCTATATTTCCCCTAATAAAAGTATACTTACCATTAATTTCGGTTACCTTATTGAACAGTTGTTGTAATCTTGCTTCCTTTAGCTCAGGATCGTAATAATCATTGACAGAATCAATACCTACCACTTCGTCGCCCCTGTCCAATAAGGCTTTAACAACATGAAAGCCAATAAAACCTGAACTCCCGGTAACTAGTATTTTCATGATATATCAAAGTTTAGACTTCCCATTTGCAAATCTCTTCAAAGTTCCTAAAACTGGTAAGAGATTTGCCAAACAAGTTCGTGTAAGATAGTAAAGTGTAAATGCGATAAGTCTTACATCATAGTTTGACTTATTAAATACTTTTTTGATAGCAAAAAAAGCTTCTGAAAAAAAACCATTTGCTATTTTTTCAGAAGCGAGAGATCCTATTGCAGTTATAAAATATTTTGAGGCAAGATACTTTCCTCGTTTTTCACCAAACCATTCTGCATAAACCGGTTCCCATTTGATCATATAATTTTCAATACCAGAAATTCTTTTTTTGGTACTGGACATCATAGATTCCCTACCATTTTTATATATTAGAACCAATGCCTTATGTATTGGATAATTATGATACTCTTTTTGTGCTAATGCCATCCAAATATCGTCATCAATTCCACTGCCCAGTTTCACATCAAAACCTCCTATAGTTAATAATGCTTTACGTGAAAAAAGAAAACAGGACGAAAGAGTATGCACTCCTTTTTCCATAATGCTCTTTTTTAAATTACCCTCATTAACAGGTAACCCTATGGCCAATACATCTCCTTTTTCACTAAGAATTTTCAATCCCACCTGAACACATCCGAATGTTGCCAGTGAGTTTTCAGAAAGTTGCCTGATAATTTTTATCTGACACTCTAATTTTTCCGGCAACCAAATATCATCATCATCAATGTAAGCAACCAAATCATACTTTGCAAAGCGCAATCCTATATTTCGAGATACTGCAAGACCGGAATTCACAGGATTTTTGAAATAAACAATTTCCCTCCTGTTTAAACTATTAACCCAATCACTTAATTCATCATCCCCTGAATCTTCTACAACAATCAATTCAGTTACAGGATATGTTTGACTAAGTACACTTTCAATTGCCCTTTTGGCTGTTTCAAAACGACGATATGTAGTGATAATTACACTTATTCCTGAAATATCCAACACTAATAATTTATATTACCGCAATTATGTTATTTGCGCAAAAGAAACAGATTTTTCAATCTAATAAAAAGAGCCCTCGGTTCATGCAAATAATGGATTCTATACTTCCATAGATTATAAGAATGAGCAAATAGGATTTTACCAGACTCCTTAAAACCCTTCCGGGTAGTAATGCGGGAATGCCCTCCAGTTTCATAATGTATAGTAGGTATTTTAAGAAATAAAACTTTATAATTAAACCTAGTAATTACGTTCCTGAAAAATTCACTATCAATCCCCCGTGGCATTTTCTCGTCAAATCCACCTGTAACAATCATTACTTCTCTTTTGATCATAACAGTGGAATTATGAATTACACTGTTTCCCTGTAAAATTTGAAACCGCATATTATATGGCAGTTCTTCAGGTGTTGCCTTGATACAACCATCTTCATCCACCATAGCCTGGGTACAACAAATTCCGTTATCTGAACTTGCAACTTCAAATGCATTAACCTGAATTGAAATTTTATTATCTAATATCCAATAATCATCATCATCCAGAAAAGCAATATATTTACCTTTAGAATTTTTCCAGGCAGTATTTCTTGCGAAAGCGTTACCCTTGTTTTTATCATGCCGGAAATAAAACAAATAATTACATTTTTGTTGCAGATCTGCAATCATCGTTTTTGTATCATCGGTAGAACAATCATCTACAACAATTATTTCCATATTTTCATAATCCTGTTCTAAAACCGATTCTACACATCTTTTCAATAAAGCAGAGCGATTATAGGTTGTAATTGATACAGAAACTAATGGAAATAAATCCTTCAACTTAAATATTTTTTAAAAGTAACAGCCAGAGAAAAAATCAATTACTTTAGAATTTCTCTAAAATACTTAGCTACGATTAGATATATTATTATTATCAATACAAACAAAGACATACCTAAAATAAAATAACGAAAGCTGCTTGGTTTTTCACTTACTAAAGGCAGAATTGGAGAATCAATAATCTGAACTAAGGGTGTTTCTTTTCGGAGATTCACTTTAGCCATTTCAAGATTTAATATTAACTGAGATAGCATTGTGGTATTTACTTGAACATCAATTTGAAGTTTAGAGGAAGGAACCTTTTTAATATTAACCATTGAACTGTTAAGATTAAAAGTGTTATCATTTAATTCTGCTACCCCTGTTATAGCACTATTAAGTTCTTTTCGTACAGAATCAACCTGTTTGAGTAGAATATCATAGTTTGTTTTGGCTTTTTTGGTTTTTGTTTCAACAAAAAAACCTGAAACTTCACTTATTAAATTTTCTACAAATAATTTAGAAAAAAGTTCGTCATTAGATGCCATTTTAATACTGGTAATACTTACACTTTTATCCTTATCACCAATCATTAGATTACCTGATACAATATTTTGGTAAATTCCTGCCAGAATTTGGTTCTGCCGTAATGAAAAAGTGTCCCTATTCTGAACTGATAAAAAGTTGAAATTTTTAAGTTCCTCATCCTTTTGCCATCTAAGGCGTAAACCCGTGAAATTGATATAATAATCTGCGAGAGTTGTTTTTGTCCCATGGATTTGTATAGGGGAAAGAAGGGTTTTTTCAACAATCTGTCTGCTTTTCATAAGCTCAATAAGATTCGCACCATTAAATATGTTACCTCCTCCAGATGCCCCTACATCAATTCCTAATTGATTAGCTATACCACTTACCCCTCCTCCATAACCTGACTTTTCTTCTTCAACTGAATAAGTAAGTACAGCAGTATATATTGGTTTTCGAACATAAGCATACATTGAACCTATGACACCTCCAAGCATTCCAACTACTAGAAGTAATATCCATTTAGATCTTATATATAAAAGCCAATTTTTAATTACAAGAATCAGATCTCTTACTGTAATTACTTTTTCACTTTGAGTATGATGATCAATCATTATTTTATTTTGTAATGATTTCGACTTTTCGTCCAAAAAATAGATTTAATAATAACTTTGCGAAATGAACTAAAAATCATAAGAAATATGAAATACGCCTCATTTTTTACAAAGGGGCAAATATGTTCAATAAAAAAACATTAAAGAAAAGTATCAGACTTTTCAATTTTAAAAAATTGGATTAGAGCTTTAAAATAGCGATAATAACTCCAGCTAAACTTGCTAGAGTACTTGCTATTCCGATAACCTCACCTGTGCTTAGGGATCTTTTTTCTCTTTTTGCAGGAATGATAATTTCACTTCCCGGTTTAACTTTTGGGTAGGATTTAAAAAATAAAAAGTGCGAAGTAGTAGCAGCTTTCCCATTTGCATAAACAATATATGATCTCTTTTTTAAAGCGTATGGAGAAAAACCACCTGCCTCACTTACATAATCTATAAAACTATTTTTTTGATTAAATGGAACTTGTGTAACCAACAATACTTCACCGCTTACTTTAACTAATTCATTAAACTTAGGTATTACAATTTCATCATTTGCACGTAAAATCAAATCGTTTAGTGAACCAGGATTATCTAAAACTTGCCTCATATCAAATGGCACTTTGGTATATTTATTTAATATTTCTGTTTCAAGTTCTGATGTTGAATCTTTTATTGCTTTCTTGACATTTTTTAAATCTTCTTCTGCTTTCTTAACTTCTTCTTCCGTTTTATATCTGATCAAAAAAGCCCCATCCGGATTAGCTTCCGGTGTAAATCCACCAGCTCTTTTTAAAACATTGCTAATTCGCTCGGTTCTTGTTTGAAGAGCATAGGGGCCTGGAAATTGAACCTGTCCTTTGATGGTTACCGATTCAGGAAGTAAATACCCTGATTTTTTTCTCACTGTAATCACGTCAAACTTCATCAAATTGATGTTTTTTGAAAGATTTGATACTAAATCATTCTCACTTAATTCTATCCTAATAATTTGCGCTGAAGAAAGGTCTGTATTTGATATGCTATCCCTTTTTATAATCCTTGCTATTTCAATATTTCTATATGCCGCATCTGTAAAACCACCTGCTTGCAAAATCACATCTTTAAGCGTTAAATTTTCCGCAAAATCATAATTCCCCGGAAACCTTACTTCTCCTTGAACTGTCACTTTATAAATATCCTTCAAATCCAATACAGATGTAATAAAAACCTGATCCTCACGGTTTAGTATAATATTGTTAGTTATATCACCTGCTAATGCCTTTTTGATATCAAAAGAAATGTTTGACAGGGTTAGGTCTTCTTTTAATCGAATGATCTGACCAAAAGCAGTGAAAGCATCTTCTTTTAATCCATCCGCTTTTTTAATTAATTCTGCTACCGTTAATCCATCTTTCAATTCATACACATCTGGTCTGAAAACAGCTCCTGAAATTCGCACACGGTTTTGGAATCGATCTAATATTTTTGAAATAGTATAAACATCACCAGTTTCAGGAGAATATGTAGCGTAAGACCCTGCATCTAAATCACCAATTTTTCTATCTTTTTCACTCCGTTTGAATACTTTAACAGATGCTTTATAGGCCGTATCTGTAAAACCTGAAGCAAACTCTAGAATATTTTTAAACTTTTCATTAGGTAAAATTTCAAAAATTCCGGGTCTCTTTACCTGACCTTGCACTTCAACCCTTTTATTGTAATTCGGTATTCGAATAACATCATTATCCTGTAATGCTAAATTATCTGATTGATCTCCGTTTAATAAAAACCGATAAAGGTCAATTTTTTTAATCGGCTGATTTTTTCTTACTAATTCTATCTCCCTGAAACTTCCAAACTCTGCTGGCCCCCCCGCTACATGTAAAGCATTATACACTGTTGACAAAGAAGATAAATTAAAATTACCAGGGCGATTGCTTCCAATGATAGTAACACGGATTGTTCGAATTTTACTAAGTGTAACTGAAATTTTCGCCCCCCCAGTTTTTAAATAAGCATAAACACTATTTCCCATCACTGTTTTCAGTTTCTGTGTTGCGGCTTCAATGGTTAGACCAGCCAATTTTACCTGACCAACATTGGGAATGCTGACTGTACCTTCTGGTGAAACAGTTAGCTCACCATTAAATTCCTGAACACCATATACTGAGACTGCGATTTGGTCACTTGGTCCGATGATATAGTTTACAGGCGTTGCTAAATTCATATTCGGCTCAAAGCTTGGTGAAACAGATGTAAATAATTCTGATCCGAAAATCAATGGGTTAATAAGTGTTTTCGGTTTACTTAATTTGAAAGTATCAATTTCATTTGTATTGTCATTTTGCTTTGAGGAAATCCCTTTATCCTCTTTTTTACTGCCTATTTCACCAGAAACAGTAGTTGCAGTAAGTTTTGATTTCAACTTTGCTGCTTCAGATGCAGGCATGCCCTTCGCAATGGCCATCTGTTCTGCCTGTTCAGGCGTCATTCCAGAATTGGCAAGCTGAGATTTGAGTTTAGCAATATCTGCCGGACTAATTAAATCAACTTTTACCTGACTTAGGTCTTTACCCTTGAGTAAATCCTGTGCATTAGCTGAAATATAGTTGAAAAAGAAAACTAGTGAAAATGCAAGAAAATATTTTATTAAGCTCTTTATATTCATATGAAACTCTTTCGTAATTGTATGCCCTCTTTATTAATTAATTTGAATATTTTAAATAAGACTTATCATTTAATTATCAATCAAACTAATGCTTGATCCGATATCTTTTAAATGTTCATTCGTGAATTCATTTAAATTAAAGATTCCTACCCTAATTTTTTTACCAATAATTGGTTCAACCTTTTCAATTAATTGATTCAAGTATAATTTATCTATATCACCCACAATGACCAAATCAACGAAAGTAGAATTGTTTCCTTTTGCCAATTCGCCTGTTAAATATACTTTATCGAGTTTACCTAATTTTTGGATGATTTGCTCAATTACTTGATCAATACCTACATATTTCAAAATAATACTTCGCAAGGAAGTAAATAAGGGATGATTCTTATTAACCCCATATTTTTTTTGTTTTCCATTGGAAGAATCATCCAGCACCTCAATTAAATGCATTTCAGACAGCTTATTCAACTCTAATCTAACCGTATTACTACTGACCCCCAATTCCCGCTCCAATCCTCGTAAGTATACCTTACTAGCCGGATTAAGGAATAATTTGGTTAAAAGCCTGATACGGATTTTACCAGAAAAAAGGTTATCTAATGCCAAAACGCAAGTTTGAAAGTGACTTTTTTAACGGCTTCGCCAGCCTGACTCACAGGAATGAGCAGCAAAGTGACCCAATAATGAGTTACAAACTTAGGTGTATTCACCCAAAAAACTTACTAAGTATCTTAATTAATTATTAAATGAAAAGGGTTAGAAAAAATATAATATATTAAATAAATTAAAATATATAATAAATTTTTAAAGAATACTTTATATGAATACATTTTCAAACCCGATAGCTTTCAAAGCATTAAATGTATTTCGAATTCCGTCATTTAAACGAATAGAGGCCTTCCAATT
>CALRUV010000024.1:0-22412 GCA_943371455.1 Chitinophaga pinensis
GGGCATCAAAATCACTTCAGCCATAATACTATTGTGCTTTTAAATGAGCCGTGAAATTACGTAAAAGGGGGTATTAATTTCACAGATTTCAATGAATTAATCAAGTAATACAAGGATTTGACCAGGTATCAAAAAATTTGATTGCTTTATGCTTGGAAATAAATGGATTTTATAAACCCCCTAAACACCCCGCCAAACCAATACCCTATTGACCCTGTGCAAGACTATATGCTTTTTTATCACCCCACATATTCAGCAATTCTGTAGAACAGATTTTAAAATCTTTCGACAGTCTTTTATATAATTCCATAATATCAACCTGTGTAACCGGCACATCGCCAATACTTTCAAAGCGGGCTGCATATTGGTTTACAAGGTTGGTAAAAGAAGAACCCTTGGGCCAGACCTGTGTGCCCCTGTTGCTGATGGTGATCAATTTAAATATATCGGCTGTATGCTGCAGGCATTTATCTGCGATAACTGTAGGTTGCAGGTTACTTTCTATAAACATATCTACCCCTACAATAGAAACCTGACTCATTTCCAAACTTTCTAACATGGGATTCTTTTCCAGTTTAAAACTGGTAGGTGTAGGATCCTGGTCTGCTATAAAAGGTTTGGGATTATGTGCCGGCTCTTTACCAAAATTGCCAATAATGGCTTCGGTAAATTCTGAAGTGCTCAATGCTGGTATGGATTTATCACCAAAATCCCCGGTATGTACACCACTTTCTAAAGTATACAAGAGTGCATTTTCAATCATGGTGGCTGATTCCATCAAACCCAAATGGCGCAACATGCCAAAACCACTCAGTAATAAGGCGGTTGGGTTGGCCTGGTTTTTTCCGGCTATATCCGGCGCAGTTCCATGTACTGCCTCAAATATTGAAATATGGTCGCCAATATTTGCTGAAGGTGCAAAACCGAGACCCCCTACCAATCCAGCGCAAAGATCACTCACGATATCCCCCTGTAAATTGGTCAATACCACCACATCAAATAAATCGGGCCTGCTTACCAGTTTCATACATAGGTCGTCCACAATCACATCATCCGACTTAAGGTTAGGATAGGCTTTGGCCACTTCATAAAACACATCCAAAAATAGGCCATCTGTTAACTTCATGATATTTGCCTTATGTCCGCAGGTAATGCGCCTGGCGCCTTTTTTCTTGGCCATTTCAAACGCATATTTTATCACCTGCAGGCTTCCCGGGCGGGTAATAAATCTTCTGCTTAATGCCACATCATGGGTTAGCATATGTTCAATACCACCGTAGGTATCTTCAATATTTTCCCGAACTATGGTGATATCGATAGGAATATCTGCCTTACTAAATACTGTATCTACACCATGCAGGGTTTGAAAGGTTCTTTTATTGGCATACGTATTCCAGGTTTTGCGGGCAGTTACATTCACACTTTTTACGCCTTTACCCTTGGGGGTTTCCATGGGACCTTTGAACAAGATACCCAGGGATTCGATGGTTTCCTGGGCTTCGGGCGTCATACCATTGCTGTAGCCCTTGTCAAATACCCATTTACCCATATCTACAAATTCATATTCCAGCGGTACTTTGGCGGCATTAAAAACAGACAATACAGCTTGCATGATTTCCGGTCCGATTCCATCTCCGTTTGCAACGGCAATTTTTGTCATAACCCAACATTTTAATAAGCAACAAATTTACAAGCTATCCCAACACGATGCTGTTAATTCATTAAGAAGGGATTCATTAACTTATTCTTCTTGCATTTTCCTGCCCTTTCTTACGGCTAAATCCTTACTTTTACTTTCTAGCAATCATTACACACATGGTATCCAAAATTTCTGAGGGTGTTGAAATTACGGTAGAAACTTTTTACCAGGCAGATTACAGCAAACCCATGGACAGTGACTTTATGTTTGCTTACCGGATCACCATTGAAAACCACAATAATTTTACAGTAAAGTTGTTGCGCAGGCAATGGTATATTTTTGACAGTAATGGTGAACACAGGGAGGTAGAAGGAGAAGGCGTGGTTGGTGTTCAGCCCGTATTAAAGGCTGGAGAAAATTACCAGTATGTTAGTGGCTGTAATCTGAAAACTGAAATGGGCAAAATGCATGGTAGCTATCAAATGGAAAACCAGCATAACAAACAAATATTCTCTGTAAATATTCCTTCTTTTGAAATGATCGCACCAACAAAAATGAACTGATCATTTTACAACCGTCAGTTCTTCTTTCAAATGCAATAATGCTAGTCCCGATTTTCCCTTTAACATATTTGTATAAGGCATTAAATATTTTCCATTAGCCAGTAGGATAGGCCTGTGCAATTTGGTGCCTCTTTCACTACTTATGTTTGTTTGGTATTGCCTTAGCCCTTTAGATGTAATATGTGTATCCGTAAAACGCAGCAATATTTCATCTTCTTTGTTTTCAGGTAATAAACTTTTGATACCTGTTATATCATAATGTAAAAAATGACGATCATTTCCCTCTATCAATGGAAAGCTATAGGGAAAATCTAAAGAAAATTTCAGGGAAGCCGCATCAGGTGAAAGGTATTGGTGCCATTGTATTTGACCACGATTATCAATATAAAATACTACCCGTTTTTCATTTTTCGAAACAGGAATGGCATAAACAACACCCGTATTTACAGCGGGTGATTGTTTACTTGTATTATTTCGGCTATTCTCATTATTTGCTGAACGATCCATCGTTTTAGCTACCAGTTCCGGATTTTGCGAATTCTGAATAGTTTGTGTACCAGACTGACCAGCAACTGAACTCACCACAGTACTATTGGAATTGATGACAATAGGTGCATTAGCTGCTAATTGTTGGGAAGTTGAAGCCGGAGCACCGCCAATTCTTGTAGTAATACCAATCCTTCCGGGCCTGTCGTAACGGTACCTTACCCTGTTATGGCTTCTCGCTTCGGGTTCAACTTCCATATCTCTTACCAGTTGATGTAAGGGCAAATCAAGCAGGTCTGCTATAAAAAATGCAGTTTTATCTTGTTGAAATATTTCAGTGGTTACTACACTTTCCATGAATGGTTGTCTTGCACGGAGGTTTTGGGTCTGCCCACGTAGTATTTGTTGAACAGAATCGGGCATCTCTTCTAAAACCGAAATAATTCCCTTGCCTCTTTCATAAGGGATGCGAATAGAGACAATTCCTTTCTTAACCTTTGACTGACCATCATAAAAAAAATCATTCATCAAAATACTTTGCCGGGATGGATCGTCAGAAAAAACCGGGTTATAGATTTTAATAATATCAAAACGAAATTCCTCTTTTTGAAAATTATTTGATTGGAACGGTAAGGTATTTACCGTTAAACTTGCGGACAAACGGTAATTAGACAATTTATCGTAAACAAATAGCTGAATATTACCCGCTGCATCTACAATTGGCATTGGTGCTCTTTCCAGGGCAGTATGTAACTGAAAACTGGCGGTAATATTTTTCAACTTTTGCCAGTTCGCATCAAGCAATACCCCTTCTATTACAATATTGGGTGAGTCTTTGGCAAGTAGGGTATAGAAAAAATATTTTTTACAGTCCTTATCTGTTACTAGACTCATCAATTTATGTTCGGGATTGTTAATGACCAGCTTTCTTACTGCCGAACTTTTTCCGTTTTGATCAAAAGCCTGCAGGCATAACCATTCCTCATCGGTATGAAATTCGTTCCAGGTTACTTGCAAACTATCGCCGGTAATATGTTTAAATGCCCGATAAAAAACAGGCAGCTGTTCTGTTTGCTGGATGAATTGAAATGATGAATCAAAAACAGAAAGCGTAGATCCCCTGGAAGTCATATCCGTCATCATATAGTTATGACCAACCTTCCCTAATAGTCGGGGATTAGATAAACGACTATTGTTATACAATATTTTGCTTTCAAACAATTGCAATAACGGATCCTGCGCTATTGAAAAACAGAAGCTATACAAAAAGCCTATTGTAAAGATCAATTTCATCAATTGCAGTTATTTTGGTTTGTATTTGGCTTCTTCAAAAAGCTGTTTAGACGGTGTATTCATCAGCTCAGTTAAAGACAGGTCTGGATGTTTCTCCATCCATTTATTAACAATTTGAATACCTACAAACTGACCAATATTACCTGGTGACGCATCACCCAATGCGGGAGTGTTGGGGCCATCACTCATATAATCGCGGGTTAGGTTGGGATCAGTATTAAACAGGAGCTCATTCTGAATAAAAAAACTCCAGATATTTTTTTCGCTTTCCAAACAGCCTTTTAATTGTTTTTCGGTGTACCCTGTTTTTAAAGTATCGGGTAGTTGGGGCAATAACCTGTTGATCAGGTATAACCTTTTTCCTGATTCTACCATTTGCTCTACCAAAGGGCTAAGACTAGTTTTTTCCGGAAAAAGATCGTCTACAATATTGCGCATACAATTAACCGGAATATAGGCAGGCTCAAACCTTCTGGATATGAATCTTGGATACAGATGCTGACCGGTTTCGGAAAGATACAAAGGATAGTCGCTCCCTAAATACAATTGCAAGCCCACTGCCAGTGCATCTGGTGTGATGATATTGGCATAGCTATTTATTGGTCCAATAAAAGTGATCAGTTTTTTGGGAAGCTTATATTCCGGAAAATAATGATGAACCAATTGCAAGCCTTTTTTTATTTGATCTATCGTTGGGTTCAGGTTACTGAATTTTTTTATTGCATCCTGGTGCATGCCGGCATAGGTTCGCAAAAATGCAGGTAAGTCTTTAGTAGAAGATTCAGGAGAGATGGCTAAAATATTAAAAAGAAAATCGTCTGTAAATCCTGGATGGCTTTGCTTTAATTTTTGCAGTGAAGCTTGTATTTGTAAAGTATCCAGCGCAAAAAAATCATTTTCAAATCTTTCTACATTCAATGAAATTTTAATGCCCGATACATTTGGTTGGTTTTTTTTAGAGCCACAGGCAGAAAAAATAAGCAGCAAAAACAAGAAATAAATTACCCTTTTCATAAATAATAAACTGATCAGTTCTAACAAAGGTAACAAGCGCCAACAAGCTAATAAATTAGTTTTGCAAAATCTATCCAAAAGTTACGGAACTTTGGAGGATGAAGATATTTTTAGCCCAGCAGAATTACCATATTGGCAATTTTGAATACAACACCCAAAAAATCATTCAGGCCATTGAAACCGCCAAAGCGGAAGGTGGCGACCTGATCATGTTTAGTGAAATGAGTGTGTGCGGATATCCTGCGAGAGATTTTGTGGAGTTCACAGATTTTATCAATAAATGTTACGATGCCATCAACCAAATTAAAGCGCATGCAGATACCATTGGGGTTTTAATTGGCAGTCCTGCCCGCAACAACCGCGAGAAAGGAAAAAATTTATTCAATGCCGCATTTTTTCTGCATGAAAATGAAGTGAAGGCTGAATTCCATAAAACACTTTTACCTACTTATGATGTATTTGATGAGTACCGTTATTTTGAACCCGCTTACGACTGGCAGGTAGTAAATTTTAAAGGAAAAAAACTGGCCATCACCATTTGCGAGGATATCTGGAATTTGGGCGATAACCCATTGTACAGAATTTGTCCGATGGATAAACTGATGGAACTAAAACCTGATATCATGCTAAATATCAGTGCCTCCCCTTTTGATTATACGCATGATGAAGACAGGAAATCGGTGATCAAATCAAATGTGCTCAAATACCATTTGCCTTTGTTTTATTGCAATGCAATTGGCAGTCAAACAGAAGTTGTTTTTGATGGCGCATCCCTCATTTTTGATAAATATGCTAATCTGTACAAGGCCTTACCCATGTTTGAAGAGGCAATGGTATCAGTGGTTTTAAAGGATGATGGCACCATTGATGCGCCGATACTGGAACCCACCAGCCGTGTGCCTGATAAGGAACTAAACCCCGCAAAGCTGGAACCTAACTTAAATATTGCGCAGGTTTATGCAGCATTGGTTTTGGGCATCCGGGATTATTTTAAAAAGATGGGCTTCAACAAGGCTATAATCGGTTCTTCCGGTGGCATTGACTCTGCGGTAACATTGGCCATTGCCTGCGATGCTTTGGGAAAAGAAAATGTAAGGGCTATTTTAATGCCTTCGCCCTTTTCAACCGATCATTCTGTTCTCGATGCGGTAACCTTGAGTAAAAATTTAGAGAACCCATATGATATCATACAGATCAATGATGTGTACGAAAGTTTTCTAGAAACATTAAAACCTGTTTTTGGCGATCTTCCCTTTTCACTTGCTGAAGAAAATATTCAGAGCAGGAGTAGGGGTAATCTCTTAATGGCCATCTCAAATAAATTCGGATACATTTTATTGAATACTTCTAATAAAAGTGAGCTAGCAACGGGCTATGGAACTTTGTATGGTGATATGGCGGGAGGCCTGGGGGTACTGGGCGATTGTTATAAATTACAAGTATATGCGCTTGCAAATTATATCAACCGAACAAAAGAGATCATCCCCCATAATATCATCCACAAAGCACCCAGTGCAGAATTAAGACCCAACCAAAAAGATAGCGATAGCCTGCCCGACTACCAGGTACTCGACCAATTACTATACCAATACATCGAAAAAAGATTGGGACCAGCAGAAATAAAGGCACAGGGATTTGATGCAGCCCTGGTTGACAAAACCCTGAAGATGGTGAACAATAATGAATACAAAAGAAACCAGTTCTGCCCCATCATCCGCATATCCCCCAAAGCTTTCGGCGTAGGAAGAAGGGTTCCGATTGTGGGGAAATACCTTAGTTAGTTTTGAGTTTAGGATTTCGAGTTTTGAGTTTGGTTAAATGAATATTTCAACTCAAAACTCGAAATCCAAAACCTGGTTCTATCTATGCATCACCATCAAAGGAATATGGCTATGGAAGGCCAACATTTTGGTGTGACTGCTGGAAAATAATTTTTCGAAGAAACTATGTTTTTGGGGTATGGTGATGATGAGATCAATATGGTGTTCTTTTACAAAATCATCAATGGCCTGCATATAATGCTGGTTCTTGGTAAAATGGTATTCGGGGTTCAAGTCCTGCAGTAAGGTATGCACCGCATAACTCTCACCTAATACATTAGACGGATAGGTTACACCGTATTCATCAACTTCTTTCTCTATATTAAAAACAAAGAATTTGGCCTTGGTAAGTTCAATAATCCTTCTAATTGGATTCATCGGAATTTTATCATCTGCCTTATCAAAATCACTTAGTAACATCACTTCTTCAATGCTTGTATATCGGCTGTTTGCAGGAACAATGATAACAGGCACATCAGAATGTTTGGCAACGGAAAGGGTATTGCTGCCGATTAGTTTTTCGGTAAGCAAGCCGCCGCCGGTGATACCCATCACAATTAATTCTGAATTGGTTTTTTCGCATACTTCATTTAAACCGTTGTTCAGTAATGCATATTCGCAATAGGTTTCTACAACACAGCCTTTGGGACAAAACGCTTTTACAAATAATTGAAACTTATCCAATGCATCCTGGCTGTCTTTTTTAAGGTTATCCTCATTCAGTAATTGTACAGCTGGCACCATGGGATCTACAATGATAGGTGCGGAATACGCATTGTAAAAAATCACTTTGGGGGCACCTATTTGCGCTGCTAATTGTAAAGCATAACGTGCTGCATTTTTAGCGGTTGTAGAGAAGTCGGTAGGTACTAAAATGTTTTTCATGGCATAAAATATTTACTATAAAGTTACTCCGCTGCCTGTGATTTACCCATGACAATTATCATAACCAAAAACTATATAAGAAATAGCCCAAAACACATAAGCCCCGCAATAGGCAGGGCTTAGTAAATATTGATTGTCAATCACTATAAATTTTCAATAATACCGGCAATTCCCTGCCCTCCGCCCACACAGGCAGTAACCATACCGTATTTTTTATTGAGTCTTTTCATATCGTTCAATACCTGAACAGTTAGTTTACATCCGGTACAGCCCAATGGGTGACCCAATGCTATGGCACCGCCATTAATATTCACAATTTCCGGGTTAAGGCCCAGTTCCCTGATCACCGCCAGTGATTGAGAAGCAAAAGCTTCGTTCAATTCAATTAAATCTATATCGGCTAACTGCATATTGGCCTGTTTCAATACTTTGGGAATAGCTGCCACAGGCCCAATACCCATGATCCTTGGATGCACACCCGCCGAAGCACAATTAACCAATCGGCCTATAGGTTTTAAGCCCAGTTCTACCACCATCCTTTCGCTCATTACCAGGGCAAATGCAGCACCATCGCTGGTTTGTGAGGAATTACCAGCAGTTACCGAACCGCCAACAGCAAAAGCAGCTTTCAGTTTACCCAATGCTTCAATATTGGTATCTGCCCTTACGCCTTCATCTGTATCTACTATATAAGTTCTTACAACTTTTTTTCCTTTCTCATTCAGGTAGGTATCTTCTACAGTTATAGGAATGATGCCTGATTTGAAATGCCCTTCCTGTATGGCTTTCATGGCTTTCTGGTGAGAATGGTAGGCAAAAGCATCCTGGTCTTCGCGACTAACATTAAATTCTTTGGCAACTGCTTCTGCTGTTAAGCCCATACTTAAATAATAATCAGGCTCCACACTGGTGATGGAATAGGCAGGAACCGTTTTCCAGCCTGCAGTAGGAACCATGCTCATACTTTCTGTTCCACCGGCAATGATACAATCAGCCATACCCGAACGGATTTTGGCTGTTGCCATGGCAATACTTTCCAGGCCACTGGCACAATATCGGTTGATGGTTAAGCCTGCCACTTCAATACCCAATGCTCTGGCAGAAATGATCCTGCCAAACTGTAAGCCTTGTTCTGCCTCAGGTACAGCATTACCCACTATCACATCATCCACCCTTTTGGTATCTAGTTTCGGAACAGAGGCAACTAGACCTTTGATCACTTCAACGGCCAGATCGTCGGGACGGAAAAAACGAAGTCCACCCCTTTTACTTTTGGCTACAGCGGTTCTATAACCCGCAACAATATAAGCTTCCTGCATAAAATTCTATTTACGTAGCCAAATGTAGGAAAAATTCAGACAAAAGGTTGTTTATGCAACCAAAATGGAGAAGGATTAACGCTTAACCTAAAATTTAATACAGGAGCCCGGGTAATCACACCCAAAATTTCAAATTCAAGCACTTTTCATCCATTATCTTCGCAGCATGATCTACCCGCTTCTCCGTGAAATGCTTTTTTGTTTTCCGCCGGAAGATGTGCATTATTTCTCCATGAATGCTTTACACGCCGCCTGTAAGATTGGGCCGGTTGAATCAATGATCAAAAAAGCATTTTGTTTTGAGGATGCCAGACTGGAAAAAAATGTATTCGGACTGCCTTTTTCAAACCCTGTTGGTCTGGGTGCAGGTTTCGATAAAAATGCGCTTTACCTGAATGAATTAGAAAATCTGGGATTTGGCTTTGTAGAAATTGGTACTGTTACACCTAAGTCCCAGCCGGGTAATGATAAACCCAGACTTTTTCGACTGCCATCAGACAAGGCACTCATCAATCGTATGGGCTTTAACAATGATGGTGCTGACATTATAAAAAGCAGACTCGAAAAATGGCAAAACACAAAACCCCAAACCCCAAACCCCAAACTAATTGTGGGTGGCAATATTGGCAAAAACAAAGTCACTGCAAATGAAGATGCCTGGAAGGATTATTTGCTTTGCTTTGAATCCTTGCACGAAGTAGTTGATTATTTTGTGGTGAATGTAAGCTCGCCCAATACCCCCGGACTCCGAGAATTGCAGGAAAAAGATTCCCTGCGGAAAATATTTACTGTTCTGCAAAACAGTAACCAATCGCAAAAAAAACAAAAACCCTTATTGCTAAAAATAGCACCAGACCTAAACAAGGATCAGTTGGATGATATTGTATCTCTGGCCCTGGAACTTAAGCTGGATGGACTGGTAGCTACGAATACAACGATCAGTCGTGAAAAACTCCAGACGCCAGCCTCCAAACTCCAGACTATCGGTGCCGGTGGCCTAAGTGGTTTACCTGTTCGAGAAAGGTCTACGGAAGTGGTAGCATACCTTTCTAAACAAACAAATGGAAGCATTCCTATTATTGCCAGTGGCGGAATATTTAATGGGATTGATGCTGAACAAAAACTAAAAGCAGGCGCGTCACTAGTGCAAGTGTGGACAGGCTTTGTGTATGAAGGTCCGGCAATTGTAAAAAATATCTGCACTTATCTTGCTGCACAATCATCATCAACGAATCAATCAATCAAATAAAAATAAGTTCAAATGGAATCATTGTTTACGTCAGAAAATGGTATCAGCTTTTTGGTTTTGGTAATTTTAGAAGTAGTACTGGGTATTGATAATGTGATCTTTGTAAGTATCATCATGAACCGCTTGCCTGTTGCCTTACAGCCCAAAGCAAGAATCACCTGGATGATCACCGGGATCCTATCAAGATCTGTATTGTTATTTGGATTGAGTTGGTTACTGTCGCAAAAAGGTATTTCTGTTTTCACCCTATTTGGAAAAGGTTTTGATCTGGCCAGTTTGGTAATGCTGGCAGGCGGTTTGTTTCTGATCTATAAAACCGTAAAAGAAATACACCATAAACTGGAAGGTGAAGCAGATGAAGCTGCCGGCATCAAACAAAAACAAATAAGTTATGGACAGGCAGTTATTCAAATCATGTTGATTGATATTGTGTTTAGTTTTGATAGCATCATTACAGCGGGTGGAACTGCCAAAAGACTGGAAGTAATGATTGCTGCTGTTGTTATTGCCATGATCGTTATGTTTCTGTTTAGTGCGAGGATCTCATCTTTTATTCACAAGCACCCTACTTTAAAAATGCTGGCATTGTCGTTTTTAGTTATGATCTGATTTGTACTGTTGGTAGAAGGCTGGGATAATGTGCGCACGCACGAACTTCATTTAAAGAACTATGTATATTTTGCTATGGCATTCTCCTTTAGTGTAGAATTGCTGAACATGAAATTACGCAAACGCGTCACTAAACCTGTTGAGTTAAGGGAACCTGTTTTAAAAGAAGAAATAATTTCTGAGTCTGATATGGCGAATTGATTTATCAATAAAGGATCGTATAGTATTGCCAATAACTACTGCTCAAAAAAATACCATGAATAGCTTATTCAAAGCATTCCGCTATGCTTTTGCCGGTATGCACCAATTTTTTAAGTACGACAGGAATGGTAAAATTCATTTATGGGTAACCGTTTTGGTTACAGCGGCTGGTTTTTATTTTAGTATTTCTCTAACAGAATGGTGTCTTATTTTGCTCTGCGTTGCATTGGTGATAGGTATGGAGATGATGAACCATGCATTAGAAAAACTTTCTGATGCAGTAGATACGCAGCCCCATCCCCTGATCAAAATTGCCAAAGATGTAGCAGCAGCAGCTGTTTTATGGTGTGTGATCATAGCAGTGATCATTGGGTTGATGCTGTTCCTGCCTAAAATATTCAAGGTCATTATATAAAAAAAATCTCTGCGAAACCTCCCCGTCTTCAGCGGCTCTGCGGTGAAAAAAAACACCTATCAACCGCAGCGGCGCAGAGGGGCAGAGGTTTCGCAGAGGGAGTGTTGCATTGTTTTAATATTCTAAAATCCTGAGATCACATGAAAATAACCATTTCTGTAACCAGCAAGATGCTTTTGCTCTCACTAAGTTTTTCCATGTTGCTTTTGGTGGTACGTTACCTTTATTCACCGGGAGAGGAATACAGTTTTTATCCCTGGAATAGTTTTTTGGCTGCCATTCCCTATGTGATCAGTACGCAATTGCTCAGGTGGAAAAAACTTGACTTTGTAGCACTGCTATTCATCGCCGTTTGGCTCTTATTCTTCCCCAATGCACCTTATATCATCACAGATATTTTTCATTACGAAATGAGGTTACCGGTACCTTTTTGGTACGATCTGATACTGGTGATCTCCTTTGCCTGGAATGGCCTGATACTGGGTATGGCATCCTTATTCAATATCGAAAAATTTTTAAGCAGGCACCTGAAACCTTTCTGGGTATTTGTTTGTGAGATAGCCAGTTTATTGCTTTGCAGCTATGGCATTTTTATTGGCAGATTTTTGCGATTCAATAGTTGGGATATTGTAAAAGACCCGCAAACACTGGTGTACACATCTGCAAAACATATTTTAATTCCCCAGAATTATGCGAAACTATGGGTGTTTACTTTATTATTTGCTGTTATGCTGGGCATTATCTATTTCACTTTAAAAAATCTACCAAAACTAAGAGAAAGCCCTTCTAATAAATAACAAAAAAAGCAAACCGTAGTTGTTTGCTTTTTAAATATGTTTTTTGTTCTTCTCTAAAAATCGAAGCCCAGCGCAAAATACCATACGGGTTTGCCTAAAAAGATTCCCTTCATCGGCCAGGCAGTATCCAGCTTCATAAAATATCCAAGCAGAGTGCTTCTTACACCAAATCCATAACCACCAGCAAAAGGCCCCAGTCCACCTGCATCTACACGCACCAGTACCGGTGAATTGTTTTGGGTATATACTACATTAGGTCTGGTGATACCATTGTACTTTCCATTCCATGCAGAGCCCAGATCAAGAAACTGTACCACTTGAAAATTACGCAGGAAGGCATTGTTGATGGGCTTATTGATCAGTGTTTGAAATATCGGAAATCTGAACTCACTGTTAATCACTACTGCATTATTTCCATTGGCGATATTCTGGTTATAGCCTCGCATATTGAGTGTTAAGGACTGGAAAGCATAGGTTTGATCTGCTGCCGGTTGGTTCCTGTTGAATTTTGGACTCACCCATCCATCCACACCACCTAAATAATAGAGGATTTTTTGACCACCCCAGGAAAAATCGCCTGCCGCTCTTCCTGCCCAGATAAAGTTGCGGTAGATCTTATGATAGATTCTTCCGTCGAAACCCAGGTTGAAGGTAGCTTTATTGGCGCCTGTATTAGCCGAAGGTAAATTGATATCAAAATAAATTTTATAACTCAATCCTACCCAGATATTCTGTGTGGGATTAATGGTATTATCGTGAACATATTCCAGTCTTGATAAATAATACCTGCTCAGCGTATCCGGGTATTTTAAAGCATTCTGATCTGGAAGACCAGAATTATTATCATAAGAACGGAGTACGCCTCTGTCTGTTCTCAAACCAACGGTTGCCCTGAAACTTTTTACTTCATTTAAAGGAAAAGTGAAATTAGCCTGGTACAAGCTGGTGTAGAGCATGGTATTGAAACTGGTAGCAAAAAAATTGCTCACATTGCTTCTGTAATAGGTAAGTCCCCAGTCAATTTTTTTACGCAGATTCTGATAAGTAAAAAATACATCCTTATCACTCAGGTTGGTACCAAAACGTACCCCTCCTACAAATTTTACATCTTCCATCAGATCACTTACGCCTACACGGAATGTAAAATTAAAATCAGATCCATTATTCAATTGAATGGGGCCCTGACCACCGCCATAAGGCTGGTAACGATTGATAAGGATATTATTAGTGAATCCTGTTAATACATAATCAGAACTGAACTTGAGCCTGTAATCGAATAATTTAGATTTAGTTAGAACAGAAGCCCTGTTTGCCATTCCTGGCATTGTTTTTTGAATAGCTATAGCAGAACTATCCGGCTTTTCATCAGCAAATTCATTCTGGAAAAAATCTTTTGCTTTCTTAGCCGTATCAGCACCCGCCTTCATATTATAAATGGTGGCCTTACCGTCTGCCGCTCTTTGTTCAGCCGTTAATTTTTTTATGTATTCTGTTGGCCTTGCACTAACGTTTCTTTTGGCTAATGCCTGTTCATCAACTTTTAATTTGTACAAAAATTTGTAGTCACCTTCTCTTCTCACTTCACTTACCAGTCCATTATTTCCTGCTATACGTGTTTCAAGCAAAGTGCTTTGGTAATTGGTGATGGGGAAAGTATAGGTAGAATCTTTGTACACCTGGAAATAGCTAACACTATCCGGCTCCTGCTTTTGCCAGGCAGTTAAAGTAGAATCAAATTCTTTCATGGAAGGATTGCGCAAGAGTTCATCACCTATATAATACAGGGTATCCAAACCATTTCTTTGGGTAGCAAAAAAGCCCGCCCATCTGTTTCCAATACCATTTTCATCTGATACATAAGTAAAGTGATTGGTATTGTACTGCATAGGAAGGCGTGCATTACCCTGCTTAACATTTGTGAGCTGGGTAAGTTGTTTTTTCTTACTGTCATTTAAAATATCAACCATGAAAATATTGTACTTATTCCTGCTAGGCAGAACCGTATCTGCATCCGGTGCTTCAGGGTTGGGTCTGTTAGACGAGAAAATAATACCTGTTCTGTTAGGGAAAGCCACAAAGGTTGGATCCAGATCATCATACACATCATTGGTGATCTGTGTTGCTTTCTGCTCTTCAATTTTGTAAGTGTAAATATCTGTATGACCATTCTTTACCGCACTCAATAAAAGTGAATTAGCATCCAGCATAAAAGTGGCATCCAGTATCTGATCAAAACCAGCGATTTCCTGTTTGTATCTTTTATATTTAGCCAGTATATCGTACACAAACATTTTGGCCTTGCCATTCTCCCAATAAATTACCAGTAAACGTGTGCCCTTGCCATCCCAGGCAAGAATGGGGTAATTAGGATTGATATCACCTAAATTGGTTCTCACACCAATCTTTAGTAAGGTTTTAGCATCATAAAAATTTTCCATCAGCTTAACGCTGTATTGCCCTTTGCGAAACTGCACTACGCCATAGGTAGTACTTCTGGGGTTAGGGTTTGCCTGGAAACGGAAATAATCAATCTTAGAAATATCTTCCGACACATTTAATTGTCCCTTGGGCTGGTTTCTTCTCTGACGTATATCTTTTGCAAAGATCTCCTGTTCGTATTGCATAAAATCATTCAGCACATCTTTGAACTTTTTCTTACAAACACGCAAACAGGCATTGTTGAGGTTTTTATAAATTCTGGCCAGGTATAAGAGATAGGTAATATTTTCTTTGCGATATCTTTCGCCAATATAATACCAGAATGCATGCCCCGCCAGTAAAGGCTTTTCAAAGGCAAACTGTTTAAAAGAACCATAGCTTCCGCCTAAAATGGCACTTTTCAATTCATCATCTTTTACAGTACTCCAGGGTTCTGCGGCATAAGAAACATAGCCATCTATCAACCATTTGGGCAGATCCAGCAATGCCTGGTTGCTGGCAAATTCGCCAATATCATCTCCAAACAATAAATTATCGGTCAATACTTTGGCAATGCCTTCTCTGATTTGTTTTTTCAGGTGTTCATGGTTACCATCAAAATAAACTACCAGTTTATTATTCACCAGTTTGGTTAAACCACCCGAATTCTGCCAATCGGAACCCAAACCAATATTGCTGCTTTTATAATCATCATAACTATTGTACACCACAATATTGGCCCTGCGCTGCAAAGAGTATTCTATAAAATTTTCAATGGAACGCAGTTCACCTTCTGCTACCTGGGCCACAAATTTGCCCAGCTCTACACCACCCTGGTTGGAGTAGGTATTAAAGTTGGGCGACTGGTAAAACTTCCAGATAAATTTTTTATGCTGTACCCTGTTTTTACCAAACTCCACCGTGTTTACCTGTGCCTGGCCAAGAAATGGAAAAAGAAAAACGGCAAAAACCATCCATTTGGCGATTTGATTCGATTGCATATCCGAACTTTAGTGTTTTAAAATTAGTCATTTACCATTAAAAGCAGGTAAAAATACCATTATGCTCCAGGTCAAATATTTCACCTTCAGCCCCATTCAGGAAAATACCTATGTATTGTACAATGAACAAGGCAAAGCTATCATAATAGATACAGGATGTTACTTCAGCGCTGAACAGGAAAAGTTAAAAAAGTTTTTAGACGATACGGGTTTAATTCCTGAAAGGTTGCTGAATACTCATTGCCACCTGGACCATGTTTTTGGCAACCGTTGGGTGCATGAAACCTGGGGACTGGAACTATGGATACACCCGGATGAAGAAAGAATGCTGTCCTATGCACCTTTATCGGGCGAGAAATGGGGTCTCCCATTCGATAATTACCAGGGGCCGCTTCATTTTTTAAATCATGGCGACCTGGTAGTTTTGGGAGAAGATGAACTAAAAGTGATCCTCACCCCGGGTCATTCTCCGGGCAGCATTAGTTTTTATTGCGAAAAGCAACAGTTTCTGATTGCAGGTGATGTGCTATTCAGAGAAAGTATTGGCCGGACAGATTTGCCGGGCGGTGATCATGACACTTTATTGGCTTCTATTCGTGAGCAATTATTTGTGTTACCGGATGAAGTGGTGGTTTATACGGGGCATGGGATGCCAACTAAGATTGGTCATGAGAAAAGGAATAACCCATTTTTGCAGTAAACTGTTTAAAACGAAACCCTCTGCGAAACCTCACCTTTCTCAGCGACTCTTCGGTTAATGGCACTTTTTTTCAACACAGAGTCACAGAGAACGCAGAGTTTACGCAGAGATTTAATTTTTGGAACCTACCAGTTTATTATAGGCCATGATAAATATGGCGCCAAGGTTTTTATGCGGGGGAATATAATCGTCGAACTTATCGCGGTAATTGGCCCCAACCCTTACCTGCACTGATTTCCAGAGTTCCTCCCAATTGAGATCCTTGCCTAAACGAAGTCTTTCCGTTATAGCATCTATCAATATTTGGTTAACCACGCCGGCAGCCACCTGCTTGGAAGAAATAATTTGTGCGGCCGGACAGATCGCTAAAATATCATTCAATTTCTGGTAGCCACCGCAGCTGCCTAGCAATACAATTTTTGCGGATGAAGCTAAACGTTCGATCGTTTCCTGTAAATAGTAACTATGTCCGCGGTGAATTACAATGGTTGGTGCAATGCCGTTATCATCCAGGTAAGTAATCAGGCTATCCTGTGCCAAAATATCCAGCTCTTGCGTTTCATCCAGGGGAAGATTTGCATAAATGGTAACGGGTGCGCCCCTGGCAGAATTGATCTCTACCCAATTGGGTTTGCGGATGATTTTCCAGTTGGCATTACTGAATCTGTTAATAAAAGCACTGAAATAAACAATGGCATCCTTATCGCCATAAGAGAATTGTTGGATGATCACCCTTCCGCTTGTATCCTGTAAATTTTTTCTCGGCATCTGGAAAACAGGATCAATGCCATACAAGGCAGCCACATCAATTTTATTGGTAGAATCCATCGACAAAAAAAGGCTGTTGAGCAGATCATAGATCACCATTCCTTTTTTATTTTGCTTTCGGGTATTAAAAGCAAGATTAGCCTTAACCTGCGCCAGTATTAGCTTTCGTAGGTCTTTGTTATAGATGCTGGCATAAGAATCGGCCACATCCACCGCATCTTCCAGGGTTTTGTTGTTTTCCAGTCCGCTCACAAACCTGCGCATCAGGTTTTCGGCACTTGATTTTTCCATCCTGCCCAAAAAATTATCAAGCGTATTATAATTAGCACACATCTTGATGAACTTCCGGTAAAAATCGTGGTGCAATAAAAGTAAAAGGCTATCAGAACGAGGAATAACCATGCGTTGAAAAATACGCGGATACACACCCACTACAAAACTGGAAGTGTACATTTCTTCTTCGCCAATTACAGCCAGGTAATAGAGATCCTGCGGTGTTAGACCTTCCAGTTTTTGAAAGCGGATATTTTCATTTCTTTCATCATGCAGGGCATTGATCTCGTTAATAAAAATTTCCACCCCCTTTGCTTTTAACCGGTTGGTCAATGCTAATACGCCCATCGGTGTATCACCTTTCTGCATCCTTGCAGCATAATCAATTCTTGTTTGCACCAATAGTTGGTAGTAGCCTGAAGAGGAATCATTGGTAACCAATGGCAGGATAGAATCGATGGTGATTTTATTACGGTAGAGATTATCCAAAAAAGGAAAATACATCCTCCCGGTTTGCATAAGGGAAAGTTTGCCTATGATCTGTACCAATGGATCAGTAGAAGCCAGGATCCTTCGCCCCAGGGCATTGGGCACTGATGCATAGGTGTAGGTCTTTTCCGGATCCAGTAAGGCTGCTTTGCTTATCAGACTATCCGCATAACGGTTATCGGGGTATTTGGTTAGGATATCCAGAATCATCTCCGGATGGCGCTGACAGTTTTTAAGCACAATGATTTCTTTGCATACTTTGATGCCGATATTATCTTTCAAAGCAAAATTATCAATCAGTATATCCCCCAATTCCGGTTCATTGGCGGCTATCACAGATTGCATAGATACCTGCGACAATTCTGCTTTCATGGCATCTTCATAGGCTTTTACTAACGCAGGATAGAGCGAACCAGCTATTTTACCCACCCGGTAAGAAGTGATAAACCCCGTGAGCATTTCATTGATACCGCGCAGCCATTTAAACTTGGCATTATCATTGAGCGTGGTACTCCCTTCAACCAATGCACGCATATTATGGATACGTATTTGAATGCTCCGGTTGATGGCTAGATCAAGTTGGGTTTGTTTGGTAATAGCGAAAAGGGTATCGGTTTGCTTATCTAATTTGGCAATTCTTTTTAAAGAACTAATGATTTGTTCATGGTGGTAAACCCGGGCATCACCAATAGCGGGCATAGGCATTTCCACCTGCGCTAACAGCGTAAGGCTCATTATTAGCGCCAAGAGGCTGGTACATATTTGCTTTATTTTCATATCCACGGCAAAAATAGGTTCATTTACATCAAGACAAGCATTTCCGTCATTTTGCAGTTAACAATAACATAATAGGGACAAAAACCATTAATGCGGTGCATTAAAATTAATTTTGTGTAAACATTAGGTTAACATGGAAGGCAAACTGAAGAAGATTTTAATAGCAGACGACGAACCGGATATATTAGAAATTGTAAGTTATAACCTGGGAAAAGAAGGTTATGAGATTTATACCGCCAAAGATGGCAATGAGGCCATTGAAAGGGCCAAACAACTGCAGCCAGATCTGATCATTCTCGACATAATGATGCCCAAAAAAACAGGGGTTGAAGTTTGCCAGATCTTACGTTCGCAAACAATGTTTCAGGAAACATTGATCATCTTCCTCACCGCATTGAGTGATGAAGCCTCTCAGATAAAAGGACTGGAAACAGGTGCCGATGATTATGTTAACAAGCCTATCAGTCCGAAAGTACTGGTTAGCCGCGTAAACGCTTTATTCCGCAGAACCAATAACCAGAAAGACGGTGGTGGCAAGGGAATTCAGTTAGGCAATATTAATATTGACCCGATAAAATTTCTGGTAACCATTGATCATAAGGAAGTGATCCTTGCCAAAAAAGAATTTGAATTGATCTATCTCCTCGCTTCCCGCCCGGGAAGGGTTTTTTTACGCAACGAAATTCTCTCACAGGTTTGGGGCAACGATGTAATTGTTGGCGACCGCACCATCGACGTTCATATCCGGAAAGTGCGCCAGAAAATGGGCGTGGATTGTATTACAACTGTGAAGGGGGTGGGGTATAAGTTTGAGATGTAGGGGAATTCAGTTTGGGGTTTGGGGTTTGGGGTTTGGGGTTTGGATGCTGGATGCTGGATATTGGATACTATGGTATTTATAAATTCAAAATTTACTTCTTCATTCGACATCCCTCCTTCGCTGAAGCTAGGGCGGATCCTCCTACGCTGAAGCTACGGAGGACAAGCAAGCAAGCAAGTAAGCAAATACTTCTTCATTCGACATTCCTTGTTCGACATTCGATATTCCCTTCCTTATCTACTTTCATAAACCTCCAATCTATTATGCAAGGCCACAATCCTATTTTGCATATTTTCTATTTGTTGTAACAGGTGCGTGATGGCTTCGATGCCTTCCAGGTTAATGTCCATTTCATGGTGCATACGGGCTAATTGTTCAACGCGTTTTAGCTGTTCTGTGGGGATACAAATTTCTTCTTCGTAAGTGGAAAGTTCAATGAGACCGAATTCCTGTAAGGAAAAAATAAAGGATAGCTCGATCTGGTGATACTTGCAGAATTCTTTGGCGGCAATCCATTCTTCTGTATGCATACATATAGTTTTAGGAAAGTTTTCTTAATTCTTCAAAAAGTGTTTTTTGTTGTTCGGTAAGGTTTGTTGGTAAGCTTACTTCATAAGTAATGAACAAGTCGCCTTTTTCGCCTTCTTTTTTGTACACCGGAAATCCCTTTCCTTTCAACCTGATCTTCGATCCTGGCTTAGTTCCCTCAGCAACTTTCAATGTTAATTTGCCTTCCAATGTTTCAATGATCGTTTCGCCACCCAACAAAGCGGTATACAGGTCTATTGGCGTAGAAGTGTAGAGGTCATTCCCCAAACGTTTAAATACCGGATGCGGTGCAATAACAAAGGTGATATAGAGATCCCCCGCCGGCCCACCATTACTACCGGGCGCACCATGACCTTTGAGTTTGATCACCTGACCATTCTCTATACCCGATGGAATGGTGATGCGAATGTCTTTCCCATTTACGGTTAAAATTTGCGGATGCGTTTTCATGGCATCTGTTAAATTCAAACGTAGCTCGGCATGATAATCTTGTCCTCTGAATTTTGTTTGTGAAGTTCTACCGCCCGCACCAAACATGGAATTAAAAAAGCTGGAGAAATCGCCATCATCATCCGAAAAATATTGTTCGCCTTGTGTTGAAGATTGGGCCCTCGATTTTTTTTGTTGTTCAAACTGATCAGCATGATGCCAGTCTTTCCCATACTGATCATATTTTTTCCTTTTCTCCGGATCGCTCAAAACTTCATTGGCTTCATTGATCTGTTGAAAATTCTTATGCGCGTTTTTATCGTTGGGGTTAAGATCGGGGTGAAATTTTCGTGCTAGTTTTCGATATGCTTTTTTAATGTCGTCTTCTGTGGCATTCTTTTCAATTCCTAAAACCTTATAATAATCAATAAAATCCATGAAGCATTATTTAAGAAAACTGGTTTTGTTTAAGTTAACCTTAAATGAGGAAAGTGCAAGGAAAAAATGTGTGGATGATACAATGAGGGAGCTGGGGTTTTACTGCGTTATGAGTATTTTATTGCAGGTTATTATTTTTTTCCCTTCCATCAATTTAATGAAATAAAGGCCACTGGGTAAATTGTCGCGGTGGAGGTTGATGGTTTGTCCGGTAAAGTTCTGTATTTGCTTTACTTCTTGTCCAAGTATGTTGTAAACCGTTAAAGTAGCTTTGATCAAATTGGTTTTACTTTTTATGGTAGCTGTAGTTGAAAAAGGATTAGGATAAATTTGAATAGAAGGATTGTTGATGGCACTGTTTGTTTCCAAAGCTGTAATCACCGAAAAACGAACACGTCTTTCCAATACTTTTATTTCATGTTTAATAGTATCATTGGTTAGCCAGGCTAAATAAAAATTGTTCTCATCAATTTTACTCAATGCTGGATAAACAGATCCAAATCTATTAAAATTATACGCCAAAGTATCGTTGCTAAAGGATCCTGTATTTCCCCAGTTGGTAGAATAAGTAAATCCTACATCTTTTTTTGAATCATCAAATAAGGAAGATCCGATTTGCCTTTGTTCGTATGACACACCAATAAACCCATTGTTATTGCATTCTAAATGCGCAAACTGCGAAAGTTTATTGGTGTTGCTAATAATGGTAGGGTTAGTCCAAGTAAGACCAAAATCGGTTGACCTTTGTAAGTAAATTTGATTCTGACCATCATAAGACAAATAAACATAATGCACTTTTTTAGACGCATCATAAGCATAAGCCAGATTAGGATCTTTTGAAGTTCCTAATAAAGTAGTAGTAGGTTGATCCGGCAGCTTGTTCCAACTAATGCCTCCATTAAAAGATGTCCTGAACCACACTTTAGAAGGTAATGGATGTTCCTTCCAGGAACATAGAACTGTGTCACCTATAGCAATTACAGAAGGCCATAATCCTTGTGCAGATAAATTACTTAGAACAGTGGGCGTTGCCAACAATACCCCTTTACTGTAAACATTATAATTTACTGTTGTGTCAGCAGTTGATTCCTTGGACCAAACAAAATGAATTTTACCGTTAGAGGAAGCATATACCGAAGGTGCTGATACTTTACCTACAGGTGATACAGACAGAATCGATGACCACGAATTTCCCTTATCTTTTGTATAACGCGCTTTTATTTGTGCATTATTAATGCCTCCTTTCCAGCAAACCCAAATAGTGTCTTTATAGAAGGTAAGCGTAGCCGATTGCATGCTATTACCGATATACGCAATTTTTCTTGTCCAGGTGCCGGCATTGAGCACATTCAAAAAAACTGTGTCAGAGTTATAATACACAATATACCTGTCTGATACCGTATTACCAGCCATCAATTTTGTATTGTTGAAACAAAATAGCACATTGGATTTTTCAGTTG
>CALRUV010000025.1:0-21902 GCA_943371455.1 Chitinophaga pinensis
ATATTGATTGCGGTACTTTTTTTACCCTGCCACATTAGGTTATTGATAAAACGGGTAACTAGTTTATCGTTAAAACGTCCATCTGGAGCGAGAGGTAATTTTTTGGCTTGTGCTTTACGCATGTTATTTGCGAATTAAATGATTGTTATTCAAATTATTTCTTTGCCTTTTCTTTCTTAGTTCCGTATTTAGAGCGGCTCTTCTTACGATCTTTCACACATGCAGTGTCCAAACTACCACGAACAATATGGTAACGTACACCTGGCAAATCCTTTACACGACCACCACGGATCAGTACAATGGAGTGCTCCTGTAGATTGTGACCCTCACCCGGAATATAGGCAATCACCTCAATCTTATTGGTTAAACGCACTTTCGCAACCTTACGAAGGGCAGAGTTTGGTTTTTTAGGCGTAGTGGTATACACACGAGTACATACACCACGGCGCTGTGGACAGGAATCCAAAGCCCTGGACTTACTCTTGGCCCTGATAATTTCGCGACCCTTTCTTACTAATTGTTGTATTGTAGGCATTCTAAACCGTTTAAAATTTCGGACGGCAAAGGTAATGGCTGGAAACGAAAAACCAAAATGTTTTCAAAAGAAATATCAACTCCTATTAAAAACCGGTAGCAAAATACGCAAAAATGAAATGATTAAAGCCTGAAAACTACCCTGAATTAAGTATAACACGCAAATAACCACAGTTTTATCACCCGATTTCTTCTCCCAGCATCTTTACTAATTACTGGTGAATTAAATTGTGCAGGTAACCTCCTCAGATACCAAGATTGATCAATTTTTAAAAATCGGTACCATGAGGCACATTTTATTTTCTGTTTGGGTAATGACCATTTTTTCTAACCAGCTTATTGCCCAAACACCAGTAACACCGGTCAATTATTCCGTTACTGGTTCTACTTACACTCAAAACTTTGATGGATTACCCTCAACCGGCACCTTCAGCTTAACAGGCAAAGGTCCCATCAATATCAGTCAGTCACCTGTAAATGGAACTAATCTAAATAGCTGGCAACTTTTTATGGTTGCGGGTACCGGCACGTCGGCAAGTTTTAATATTGGAACCGGTTCTGCTACCGGAAATGGTATGTATAGTTTGGGCAATGCAGGAAATACAGATAGATCTTTAGGAACCCTGGCTTCATCGGGAGGTATTTATGCTTTTGGATTGATTCTTACCAACAATACAGAAAACGTTCTTAACAAAATTTCCATCAGCTTTAACGTTGAGCAATGGCGAAAAGGGGGTTCTGGCAATAAAAATACCTGGCAGTTCAAATGGAAAACAGGCATTATGGCGGATATCAACCAAACAGTATTGCAATTAGACAGCAACCTGAATTTCAGTTCCCGAATCAATACAACAGGTGCAGGCAGTCTTAACGGAAATCTTCCGGAAAATCAACAAACTATAATCTATACCCTCAAACAGATTATTTGGAAACCAGGCGAACAGTTATTACTCCGCTGGGATGACAGCGATGAATCTGGCAGTGATGATGTATGTAGTATTGACAATTTTTCACTTAGTGCTTTTCTGGAAAGTTCAGCCCCGGAAGCATTTACAGATTCTTCAAATAATATTCAAACGAATACTGCCACAGTATATGGGAAGGTTCATGATCATTTTGCAAAAACTGCTGTAAGATTTGAATATGATACTTCAGAACATTTTACAAACTCAGATATTATAAAAGCTATACCAGATTCAATTAATGTTTCAGCAGGATTAACAAATGTTTCAGTATTGATACAAGAACTTTTACCAGGCACCAGGTATTATTATAGAACCATAGCATCGAACAAAAACGGAATTGTACAAGGCACACAGCTTTCCTTTACTACTACTATTGCGCTTCCAACATTAATTACTCGAAATGCTTTTTCAATAACAACAAATTCTTGCAACATGGAAGGAGAAGTAATTGCAAGCGGCGGTTCAGCAATTATTGAAAAAGGATTTGTTTGGTCAACCAAACCACTTCCCACCATACAGGAAAATAAAATTATACAAGGCAATGGTCTTGGCAAATACACACAAACAGTTACTGGTTTACCGGAAGGTTCCATAGTTTATGTGAGAGCTTATGCAATAAATGAAGGTGGTATAGCTTATGGAGAAACAATTGTTTTATATACACTTGCCAGCATTGTTTCATTTTCTCCAAGTACTAATGTAAAAACAAACAAGGATACGGTAATTTTTACTTTACAAACTAATGTTGCAATTAATGGGTTATCAGCAGCAAATTTTGAAATACAAAATAACGGAATCGTTGGTGCAAAAATCCTATCAATCTCAAAAAATGAAAATGAATATACAATAGAAGTCTATACGGGAACAGGTAATGGATTTATTAACCTGCAATTATCCAACAACACAAATCTGCAACCTGCTTTATCAAATTTAGGTTACGATGCAAAAAACAGTATTCATATAGACAAATCGCCACCTTTTCTAAGATCAATAAATATTCAAAATGATTTTATGAAAATTAATGATAGCATAAATGTTTCCTTTCATGTATTTCCAGAAACAGAATATGTACAAATCACAAAAGGAAATATCAATAACTGTAGCATACTAAATTTTAAAAAAGTGAATGATAGTTTATACAATGGAATATTTGTTATTCAGAATGGAACCAATGACATTTCAGCATCTGCGAACATTCCTGTAGACATTCAATTAAACGACAGTGCCGGAAATATAGCTGTGTACCAAAAAGCTATTGACCAAAATAATGATGCAATTGATGGCAACCCTCCTTATATAAAATCACAACTCATACCAGCACCCGGAAATTATAAAAGTGGCGACACACTCGAATTTATTTTCCTCTTTAATGAAAAAATAAAATATAACAACATTCTTGTTTATAATATTACCATTGGAACGAAACAAAAACAAGTCATTGCATTACCTCTGCTGAACAATGATAGCCTTATTTTTAGGTATATTATTCAAACCGGCGATCTGGATAAAGATGGCATAAAATCTTCAACTGCCATTACTTTGAACAATGGGATGATAACTGATCTGGCAGGCAATACCGCTAACCTTTTATTTACCTCAGTTTCAACAAAGAATATCCTGGTAGATGCAGTAATACCTGTAGTTAGCAGTGTTTCAACTCCAGCACCAGGCACTTACAGACTAGGCAATATTCTCGACTTTGTTGTAAACTTCTCTAAAAAAATAAACTTTACTGTTATAGATAGCCTTCCCTATTTTAATTTGTATATAGGGAACAAAACTAAAAAAGCATTCTATGTAAGTGGTAATGGCAGTAATACGCTTTTATTCAGATATATCATTGAGAAAGATGATTTCGATAAAGATGGCATCAAGATAGCTGCAATGCTTGATTCGCGCGGGCTTGCAGTAAAAGATGAAATAGGTAATTCTGCAACTTTAATCCTGAATAATCCCGGAGCTTTATCTGGAATAAAAATAAACCCGGTTACTGCTTCTGTACAAAAAGTAATTACCCCCTTTCGTAAATTATATGCAGCAAAGGAAAACATTCAGTTTATGGTCATTTACAATGAATCAATTTTTGTTGATACTTCAAAAGGCATACCCTACATCAATTTAACAATAGGCACAACTAACCGTAAAGTATTTTATGAAGCAGGTTCAGGTACAAATGAGTTAGTATTTTCATACACCATAGAAAACAGCGATATTGATACCAATGGACTAGAAATTAGTGAATACATCACACTTAATAAAAGCAATATAACAGATGGCAATCAGTACCCGGTTCCCTTTTCATTAAACAACATAGGAAAACTAGATAGTATTTATATTGATGGAGTGTCCCCAATAATTCAAACCGTTATTATTCCTCGAAACAAAACCTATAAACTGGCTGATACTATTGAATTAAAATTATTGTTTACTGAAAGGATTTTCGTTACTCTTAATAATAATCTACCCTATATTCCTATAACCATAGGGCAGCAGGATAAAAAACTATTGTATACATCAGGAACAGGCACCAACTATATTAGATTTGAATATATCATCGAACCTGATGATCTTGACTCGAATGGTATCATTATTGAAACAGGAATTCAACTTATTTCTTCCTTGCTAAAAGATGCAGCAGGTAATCTTGCTGAAATAAAATTCAAAACATTAAATACCAAAGAGATCAACGTAGATGGACTGCTGCCTAAAATCATTGGCAAAATCTTGCCAACAAAAAGGATATACCAAACTGGAGACAGTTTAGATTTTGGTTTAAAATTATCTGAAAAAATAAAATGGGCAGCTCAAAATGATACGCTGGCATGGCTCTTCGAAATAGGCAATAAAACAAAAAAAGCAAATTTATTAAAAACAGATTCATCAAATGAACTTAGGTTCCGATATTACATTCAAGAAACTGATATAGAAAAGAAAGGTATTGTTTTACAGAACCTAACAAACGCAATAAAAAATAGTATCCGGGATCTGGCTGGCAACGAATTGGTTTTTCTTCCGTTTTCTACAGAATTTATTCCTGCAATTTATGTAAACCCTTTAACGGCTAATATTACATCTGTAAGTATAAATGATACATCTATTTATAAAGCAGGTGACAGTTTGAAAATAAGTTTACACCTCAATGAACCAGGGATAGTTTCCTTAAATAAAAGTGTTCCATATCTGAAATTATGGTTTGACGGAAAAGAAAAGCAAGCATCTTATGTAAGTGGCAGTGGCACAAATCAATTCATCTTCAATTATTCCGTTCAAAAAGGTGACATCGCAAATAATACATTTCGTATTGATTCAGTCATCAATTTAAACAAAGCCATTTTACAGGATACCGCTGGTTTTAGTATTTCAGAAAAAATTAAAAATAGTACCCTCCTAAATAAACCAAAAATTGATGGAATGGCCCCCTTTATTGAATCGATAACATTACCGACAGATGGGGTGTATAAAATTGGTGATACCCTTTTGTGCAAACTAAGTTTTTCGGAAACCATTTATGCACAAAAAAAGAGCGACTCCCTACAATTGAAAATCACCATTGGATCTTATATCAAAACCCTTTACTGTAGTAACTTTCATGAAAAAAAAGAAGCTATATTTTCATATGTAATACAATCAGGAGATCTGGCAAAAAAAGGGATATTCATTAGCAACACCATTAACAGCAATAATCAAATTACCGACCTTGCAGGCAACCCGTGGAATCCAGTAATTCCCGATAAAAGCTTTCTTATAAATATAAAAATAGACGGTATCAGTCCTGCTTTCAGCGAATCTAAAATAGAACAAATAACCATTTGCGAAAACAGTAAAGAAGTACTGATAAACCATTATTTAAAGATAAATAATGAAGAGAAAGATGAAAGAATACAGTGGGAAATTTCAAACCTAGCTAAAAAAGGAACTGTAGACATCACTAAATTCGAAGGCATTTCGCAAACAGGCAGTATCATGCCTTCCAGTATATACTACAAAGCAAATCCGAATGTAAACGGCACCGATACCATTATAGTTATTGCTACAGATGGAAACTACCGCATCAAAAAATATGTATTGATCAACATACTTCCTTCCATACAAAATAACATTATTAGCTTTTCCCAATTAATTTGTATGCAGAACAAACCAAAAAAATTATCTGGCACCCTTCCTATTGGCGGAAATAACCATTATCAGTTTAGCTGGGAAATGTCAAGTACAGATTCACTTCATTTTGTTCCTGCAAATATTAGCAATGATAGTTCATCAATTGAACCAGGATCCATGAACGTAGACACCTGGTTTAGAAGAAAAACCGTATCAGCAACTTGCGAAAATTATTCATTGCCCATCAAAATAAAAGTGATAAAAGATGGCTTATGGAATGGCGATAAAAGTAGTGATTGGCAAAACCCTGTAAACTGGTGTAACCAAAGGGTTCCAAACAAAGAAACGGATGTTATCATCAATGAATATAGTAACCATTCGCCATCTATTTTAGATACAGCTTCCTGTAGAAATCTTCTATTACAAAATAACAAAGGCCTGGAAATTACAGGTCATTTAATGCTTTTTGGAAATGTTTTACAAACATCTGGCATAATAAAAGCCGAAAATGGAACCATCCAATTTTCAGGCAAGCAGCAACAAAATATTTCTGGTAACTATTTTCAGAATAAGCAGCTTGGGAAATTGGTCATCGCCAACGAACAGGGTGTGCTTTTATCAGATGCTATAACTATTTCAAAAGAATTAGTCATTTGGAATGGCGGCATTTACACCAACGACTCCTTATACCTTTCTGAACAAGCCTATATTGGTCCATCTGCAACAAATAGCTTTATTAAAGGAAAAATAAACCTACTAAAAACATTGCCAGGTGGAAAAAGGGCTTTCTATTTATTAGGACATCCTTTTAAAGAATCAATCGGTTTGAATATGCTATCCAAAAATATTGATATCAGCGGAGAAGGCGGACCCGCTAATGGATTTATTAAAACACTCACCAATCAACCCTCCGCTTTCAAATTAAATCCAATAACGGGCAATGATTCTGCTGGCATTGATGCAGGATGGATACCATTTACGAACACAAATGGGCTAGGTGAAAATGCATGGAAAAAACAGGAAGGCATCAGCATTTTTATGCGGGGTACACCAGGACAGGGACTTGACGGCACGCCTCCCGGAGATGGAACCAATGGCACTTATTTACCATTAGCAACAACACTTTCCTTGTCTGGAGAAGTAAATACGGGCGATCAGCATATTTCAATTATAAAAGACCAGTATGCCGGATATAATATCATCAGTAATCCCTATCCCTGTCCGATAGATATTTCCCGTATAACAATCGGCACAGCTATTAGCAGAAACTTTTGGATCTGGCATCCTGAACAGGCTATCAATGGTGGTTATACGGCCATTCCCTTTTCGAGCAAATATATTTTACCTGCATTCGGTGCCATTATTGTAAAAACTAATGAACAATCAGATAATTTAATCACCATAACAGAGAATGCAAAATCGCCAGGATTGATTGTTGATACTATTTCACCTATAAAGCCGGAAGACGCATATTACATAGAGTTGCGTTTAAATACCGATAGTATTTTCTGGGATAGAATTTGCCTGATTGCAAAAGATACTGCAAGAATATATTTTGATAAGCATGATGCAGAAAAATTACCTAATGAGGATATTAATTTTTCAAGTATCAGTAGAGAAAACAAAAAACTTTCTATTGATGCCAGACCAATTAACAATCAATCAGTAATCAGTCTGTCGATTGAAACAAATAGGCAACAATCATTCAGATTAGATATGACTGCTATACATTTACCGGCAAACAACAGTTTACAATTACACGACAAATACCTAAATAAATGGATCCCCTTAATAACAGATAGCAGTTATTCATTTACCACAAATAATGACACCCTGAGTAAAGGAAAATATAGATTCGAAATATCAAGCAAACCCATGCCTATAGACTCTTTACGAAATAAAACCAAAGTGGCATTGTATACCTACCCTATTCCTGCAAATGATGATGTAAAAATAAATTTCAAATCGCCGGAATACGGCAATACCCATATCAAATTGCTGAATATGCAGGGCGATATTGTAAAAAATATTTCTTTAGGTTTCCAAAAAGAAGGGCAAATGACTATAAACATCACCCAACTTCCCAAAGGAATTTATTTATTAGAAATTCAATGCGGACAATTCTCAGGTACTAAAAAAATTATTAAACTATAAACAAGTTGAGCTATTAATAGGAATAATCAATACAAAGGGATACCAATAGTCAACAAATAATTACGCACCTAACTTAATTTGTGATACTATTTCACATTTTAATTTTGCAAGAATCATTAAGAACGCAAAAAGCATAATATATATCAAAAAAAAATAGTGCCTTAGTGCCCTTGTGTGAAAAATTATTGCACACAAGGGCGCTAAGGCACAGAAATTTGATAACTATCTAAATATCACAACAAGTAAAACGATAAAAATAAATAATTATTGAAAAAAATAATCTATCAAAATAATGTAATAATCACTAGACATTAAACATCCATCCATATGTATCAGGTTCAATACCGTCACGAATAGCATTCAGCCTGGTTTTTAGCTCCTTTGCAACTATAGAGTTGTCTGTGTTAAAATACATAGATTCATCCTTGTACCGCAATTCTTTTATCATGGAAATAGTGGCTGCTGTACCTGTTCCAAAAACCTCACGCAATTCACCAGCATGGTGGGCTGCCATCAATTCATCAATACTGAATTTTCTTTCTATGAGTTCCAGTCCCATTTCTTTTAATACGGTGATAGCACTATCACGTGTTACACCAGCAAGGATGGTACCATCTTCTAAAGAAGGGGTGATCACCTGGTTGCCAATCACAAAAAACACATTCATAGTACCTACTTCCTGCAGGTATTTATGTTCAAATGCATCCGTCCATAAAACCTGGTCGTAACCCTGCTTTTTGGCAAGAACTGTGGGATACATGCTGGCACCATAGTTACCTGCATTCTTTGCAAAACCAACACCCCCCGGCGCTGCACGTGTATATTTCTCCTCTACATAGATTTTCATGGGTGCAACATAGTAAGGACCGGTTGGACTTAAAATGATCAAAAATTTATACGATTCTGAAGGCTTCACCCCAATAATGGCATCTGATGAAAACATGAAGGGCCTGATATATAAGGAATGTTCCGGCAAAGACGGAATCCAGTTCTTATCCAATTCAACCAGCAAGCGCATGCCTTCCATAAATATCTCTTCCGGAACAACAGGCATACACATTCTTTCGGCAGAAAGGTTAAACCTTTTAAAATTATCGTAAGGACGAAAAATGGCAGCATTGCCATTGGCTGATTTATATGCCTTAATTCCTTCAAAAATGGCTTGTCCATAATGCAGGGCAGCAGTTGATGGCTCCAATAAAAGAGGCTGATAGGGTTTGATCTCGATATTCTTCCATTCCCCATTCTCGTAATCGGCTTCCAGCATATGGTCTGTGAAATAGCGTCCAAAGGGAAGATTTTCCAGGGTCATTCCATTCAACTTACTGGTTTCAACTTTTGTAATGTTTATGCCCGCTGCTGCTACCATAGTTTTATATTTGACGCAAATAAACAAAAAAAACAAAAGCTAACAATCGTTAATATTTGCAATTCCCATGATTCCTCCTAAAAATCAGCTTCCTGACTTTCTTATTGCCGATTTATATCGGAATAACCTGGTTATTCTGGAAGAGGAAGTGCCCAAAACAGCAAAACCAGCAAAAAAACATGTTCCAGCAGCAGAAAGAAAATGGTATTTGGGTGATAATGCTAAAAAAATAATTATTTTGGTTAATGAACCAGAAGCTGTTTACCTACCGGATGCATCCTTACAATTTCTATCCTCTATCTTACATGCCTGTAAATTGAATTTGGGTGATATCGCTATCGTTAATTTTCAAAATGACCCGGTTAGCTATCAATTTTTAAAAGAAAAATTGATGCCCATACAGGTGTTATTATTTGGCGTTTCTGCCAAAAAATTATTATTGCCCTTTATGATTCCGGATTACCAGGTACAGAAGCATGATAACTGCTCCTTCTTACAAGCGCCTGCATTAGAAACCATGATGGGAGACAGTAAGGAGTCCAAACTGGAAAAAAGCAAGCTCTGGCTTAGTTTGAAAAAAATGTTTGGCATTTAATTGAGCGAACAAAAGGAATCATCATTTTCAATAAAATTTACAATGGCCATCAAACTCATCTTCGCAACAAACAATCAACATAAGGTTATTGAAATACTTTCTGTTATTGGTAACCAATTTAATATCGTCACGCTTAAAGAAGCGGGTATAGATATTGATATTCCTGAACCCTTTGATACACTAGCAGCAAACGCAACAAAAAAATCTACCACCATACACCAACTCACACAGGAAAACTGTTTTAGCGAAGACACGGGTTTAGAAATAACAGCACTCAATGGAGAACCCGGTGTAAAAAGTGCACGTTATGCAGGTGATGGTCGTAATTTTCAGGATAATATTGACAAGGTTTTGTATAATCTTTCCGGCAAATCCAATCGCAGTGCACGTTTCAGAACAGTTATCTCTTTGATCATAGATAATAATGAACATTTATTTGAAGGCATCTGTGAAGGAAAAATTCTGGATACACAATCAGGTGTAGGCGGCTTTGGTTATGATCCCATTTTTATGCCGGATGGTGCTACCAAAAGTTTTGCAGAAATGACCATTGAAGAAAAAAACAAGTATAGTCACAGACAAAAAGCAGTTACCCAATTGCTACATTTTCTACACAATTATGTATCATGAACCGATTGAAAATTAAACTTCCCAATGATTTTTCTTTTTCCATTACCCTTTTTATCCGTGTAACGGACCTGAACTATGGCGGACATGCAGGGAATGATCGTTTCCTGGCATTTCTCCAGGAAGCCAGACAGGCTTTTTTGCTATTTCATGGATATGAAGAGCTCTCCATTGCAGGTGTAGGTCTCATCATGGTGGATGCTGCCATAGAATTTAAACGTGAGCTAAACTATGGCGAGGAACTGATCATATCAGTGAAAGCGGATAGTTTTGATGAACTGGGTTTCGACTTGTTATACAAATTAGAAGTAGCAGAAGGAAATGAAAGAATACTTGCAGGCAAAGCAAAAACAGGCATGCTTTGTTACGATTATGAGCAGAAGAAAAAAGTACCTGTACCTGAAGAAGTATTTCGCAAACTGGGGAATAATTGAATTTAATCATTCCATATCCGCCAGCTCTCCTCAGCCTGTAATACCAACATTTCCGCACCGTTTTGTATGCTTGCCCCCTGCGCTTTTCCAATTCGTAGAAAGGTAGTTTCAGATGGATTGTACACCAAATCAAAAAGATGGTGTTGAGGCCCTAACAAATGATAAGGTATGGGAGGACATTCCTCTATTTTTGGAAACATACCCAAAGGAGTAGTATTGATGATCAGGGAATGATTGGCAAGTACAGATTCTGTTAACTTACTATAACTAATACTTGTTGGTGAAGCATTTCGGGATACATATTGATTAGCGATTCCTAGGGTTTTTAAAGCATAAGCAACGGCAGAAGAGGCCCCACCAGTACCCAGTATCAATGCACCCCGATGAAAATCTTTTAGAAAAGGTCTCAACGATTCTGTAAACCCAAACACATCAGTATTATACCCTATGCGCTTTCCATTCTTGAAATGGATACAATTACAGGCGCCTATCTCTGTTACCAGTTCTGTAGCTTCTGTGATAAATGACAGTACATTTCTTTTATGCGGAATGGTAATATTCAACCCGCATATATCAGTATTGGTTTGAAGGATATTGGTTAGCTCACCAATCTCTTTCAGGGAATAATTTTCATAAACACAATCAGTAATACCCAGTGCCGAAAATTTTTCGGTAAAATACTTTTGAGAAAAAGAATGTGTTAAAGGATAACCTATCAGGCCATAACGGCGCATGGCTTATTTTTTATCAAGATAAAGTTCAAAAGTATCTCCTCTTAAGCCTATACGCATGGTTTCTAAGGGTATCACTTCATTAGGAGCGATATTACCCAGATTTACATTACAACCAATCAGTTCCAGAAAATATAATTGCTGTGCTTTTTGCGGCGCTTCCCAAATAATTTTTTCTTCAGGTATCTGTGTAAGTATTTCCTGAACCAATCCTTCTCTAACCTCACCACTACCCCGATAGATACCTACATTTCCTGCTTCTCTTGCTTCTGCAATTACATAAGATGATCCTGCTTCCAGTTCAGCACGCATCAGTTCAATCCATTTATAGGGCGGGATGATATGTGCGGCATCCTTACTACCTACTTCACTTAATACGGTAGCATGTTTGGTTAATTTTTCAATATACCCGCATTTTTCTGCATGCGGAATGCTTATTGAACCATCACTTACTTCCACATAACTAATACCGTAATCCTTACATACAGCTATATAATCATCAAACATATTACGTATTAAAAATGCTTCAAATAAAGTGCCTCCAAAATAAATAGGCATATCATATGACTGGTACACTTCAATTTTTTCACGGAGATTGGGCGTAACGAAGGATGTGCCAAAACCAAGTTTTACAATATCCGTATGCGGACCACTAACACTTAAAAAATTATGTACTTCATTGATGCTAAGTCCTTTATCCATCACCATCGTTAAGCCTGAATTACGGGGTTTGGCGGTTCTTGCGGGTATTTGTGTAAGGTTGAAATTCATCTTATTTATTTTTCGCAGACAAAAATAAGTTAATCGTTCCACTTGTATTCAGCTGATTTTCAGCCGACTACAAAAATCTTAGATCTTTTTGCCTTTTTTATACCTGGCTACAATATCAACTACCTGATTATTCTGTAAAATAGAAGGATTCATTTCCATGAATTTCTTAAGCAATTTTGGTGCCTTTTCCATAGCCATTTCCAATCGTATTAATGCCTCTTTTGATTTACCCAAACCAAAATAAAGGGTGCTAGCATAAAAATGAAATATGGGTTTACCATCTGTGGCTTCAAGGGCAGCTGTGCATTGTTCCAATGCCTCTTCCAGCATTTCTGCTTTTATCAAACAACGTATCAATGCTTCCCAGCCCGCAACATTCTTTGTTTTATTCCGAACCACGATACCAAAATATTGTATAGCATCTTTGTACTTTCCTAAATTCATTTTGCATTCACCCATTGCCAAATTATATTCCGGAATAGTTCTATAAATGCGCATGGCGTTTTCCAAATGTTTAATAGCGCTTTGCCATTGCTCTTCCAGCATATAAGTAACCGCAATTTTATAATGCAGTTTGCTGTCATCAGGATTTAAATGCACTGCCTTTTTATAATGAAACCTGGCCTGTGCAAAATTGCCCATTCGATGGTAACAATGGCCAATTGCTTCATAAATAACATCTTCTGGTCTTGTTAATTCTAAAACCTTTTCCAGTACTTCAATAGCTTCCTTGTATTTTCTTAAACGCAAATATGCATCACCCATGTTCCGGTATGCATAATCAAATTTCTCATCAATAGCAACTGCATATTGGTAAGCGTCAATAGACTTTTCATACAATTTTAATCCCTGATAAGCTGCCGCCAGGTTAAACCATGCCAGTTCACTGAAAGGAAATTCATCAATGATCTGTTGGTGTAGTCGGATACTTTCTTCATTTCTTCCGGTGAAATCTGTCCAGAAACAGATCTTATACAAAGCCTCTTCATTGGTAGGATCCTCTTTCAGAATTAATTTCAAACAATCAAAAACTTTGTCGAACTCTTCATAATCATCATACACATCAGCCAACTCAAATAATAAATCCAGCCTTTCCTCGCCTTCAAATAATTGCAAAGCAGCTTCCAGCAATTCAACGGCTTTTGGTTGTTGATCCAATGCCAGGTAAGCGTCTGTCTTTAATATATATAAGTTTACATCACTACTATCATATAACTCCGCCACTTCCAATACATCTAATGCTTCCCTGTATTTTCGGCTAGCCAACAATAGGTCTGCTTTTTTTATCATTAACTGAGAGGAATAGGGGAATTGGGATAAACCAATTTCAGAAGCTTCCAGGGCTTCGGGCAGGTCATCTTTTTCATCAAAATGGTCAATAATTCTCTCAAAAGCATCTTCTTCCAAAAAACTGTGGGATCGCCCGTTTTTGAGGTTATGGTATTGTAAAAGGAGTTCTTTTAGCTCTTCGCGGTCTTCGCGGAACGGATTTTCTCGCATGGGCTATTAGGTTTATACAATTTAGGGCGAAATTTTGACATTTTTTCGGTCTATTGGTAACTTTTTTAGGTTATTAACGTATAGTTAATAAAAGGAAAATTGGCGATTTAACCACAAACACCTACTTTTGATACAAATGAATGTTAAGCAAACCATAAAAAAAGCATCTTTTGTTATCCTTCTTGCGATGGGTATACAGGTAGCTTTTGCTGCTTTCTCATTCACAGGAATAGCAGATGAGAAGAATAAGACCAGTAAATATTCCCTCAAAAACTTAAGTTCCTACACACATAAAGGATTATCCTTTGCTTCTCTTAAATCGAGCCTTCAATACAAAGGCACTTTGTCTTCCAAAGAATCCATTATGGGTTCTGAAGTAAATTCATTGATGCGTTTTGATAATGGCAACACTACTTATATATACCCTTATAAGTTTAAAGTAAAAGCGCCTAAATTCAAGACGCCCTCTCCTTCTCAGAATTAATTTAACAAACGGTACCCTTTAGTTGGGATGTCAAACCTGGAAGCCTGAACAGGGGTAAAATTTATTTTTGAAGCAGTAAACCTGATTTTTTTCTGTTGTTCATCTACATTCTCAAATTCTAATACCAAACCAGGCACATCTTTAAACTGGTATTCAAATTCCCGAACAGAAGGTATAATAGCTGTTGCATAATATAAGCTGAATGAGCTGCCATCCTTTAATTGCATGACCGCTTTTTTACATTCATAACCCAGAATATTTTTAGATTCATTTGCGATTTGCAGGTTCATGCCTTCATACTTTTTGTTCAAAGCAACCCATCCCTTTGCATCTAATTTGGTCATAAACTTATTATTTCCAAACTCCCTTAAAACAATGGCAGCTCCATTTGTTTTATCATAAATCATAGATTGGCTAAATGTAGGGCTTACCAGATCCGAGCGACTATCGTTTCCCCGAATATAAACAGTCATGGTACTGGCTCTCAAAGATTTTGCAATTTCTGCATCCATGGGTCCATCATCAACACTAATGGAAAATGTTAGGGTACAATCTGCAACTACACGCTGCCCAATTGCTGGCATAACCATACACAAAACAAATGCTACCATCACTAAAATATTCTTCATAATAACTAGTTTACTGGCCTGTGTATTAGAAGTTGTATGAATACTTATGCAATTAGCCAATAATTGCAGGCATTATTTTTTCCCACCTGTTTTATTTTTCAGATCCTGCAATTTTTTCTGGCTTTCCATCATTTGATCATAACGTTCCTGCCACTTACTTTTGGTTTTGGGTGTTTTACGTTTCAAATCAATCTTGGCCAGAATCTTGTCATGGTTAATGATATAATTCTGAATCACAAATTGCAATGCTAAAGTTACAATATTGGATACGGTATAATACCAGGTAAGGGCTGATGGCAAACTGTTAAAAATGAACAATAACATAAAAGGGAAAATATATGGCATATACTTTAAAGCAGGGTTATCCTGCGTAGGTGTCATACTCATATTATAAATAGAAATCAGGAAACTGGTTATTACAGCGGTAATCGTAAAAAGACTGATATGGTCTCCAAATTGCGGTATAGAAAAAGGTAATTGCGCAATTGAATCGTAAGAAGATAAATCCTTACTCCATAAAAACTCCTGCCCCCTCAATCCTATATGTGAATTAAAGAAACTATATAATGCAAAGAATATTGGGATCTGTAATAGGGCTGGAATACAGCCTCCTAAAGGGTTTACACCTGCTTCTCTGAAAAGCTTCATCTGCTCCATGGCAAAACCCTGCTGATCTGCACCGAATTTCTTTTTTAAGGTATCCAGCTCGGGCTTCAATACTTTCATTTTGGCACCACTTAAATAACTGGAATAGGTTAAAGGAGCTGTTACTATACGGATAAACAAGGTTAAGAGTAATACAACCCATCCAAAATTCTTTACAAAGCCTGCAAAGAAATCAAACACATTCATAATAATGTATTTGTTAATGGGACGAACAAAGGAATACATATCACGACCAAGGTTCACGATCTTTTCCATTTCCGGAGCCTGCTTTTTCAGTATATTAAAATCACTTGGTCCAAAATACAATTGAAAAGGAACTGAAGCAGAAGCGGCAGCTGGTAATTTAATTTGCAGGTTTGCATCTGTTGTTGCAAGTGCATTGGTAGTATCCGTTTTTCTTTCCCACACAACCTGACCAGAATTAAAACTGTTTTTGGCAATTAAAGTGCTGTTGAAAAACTGTTGCACCACACTTACCCACTGTATCGGCTTCTCGAATTTTCTTTCTGTTTTAGAAGAGATATAATCAAATTCATTGCCTTCAGAAAAACAGATATTCGACATCTGCCTTTCATATGCTGCTGTTTTCTCCAATTGAAAGGTTTCTGATTTCCATTGCACATTCAAAAGCCCCTGCGTTAATAGTTTATCTGAACCCGTCATCACCACATCCCAATCCAGCATATAGGCATTTTCACGAAGCGTATATACGTGTTCAATACCTTGTCCGCCATTGGCAGATAAAGTAAATCGTACGGTCTGTGATCCATCTCCCTGCTTAACTGGCGCTGTGGCTACAAAAAATAAATTATTTGACGGCGATGATTGATTGGCAGAAGTATTGATACTGTATCCCAATTGGTTATTTTCTGATAATGTAACCAGCTTGCCATCAACTGCAGATTTGTAATTTTTAAGCGCAACTTTTTTTACCTGTGCCCCTTTATTGGTAAAGGTCACTTTCATCACACTATTCTCAATAGTTACCAACTGCTCAGTTCCTATTGCGGCCGTTGTAAAATCTCCAGCAGTAGAAAGTCTGGAGGCAGAATCCCTTTTTAATGAATCAATCCTGGCAGCAGCAATATCAACGGGCTTTACCCTTGAAGCATTTACCAAACGTAACGAATCTTCCTGCCTTTGTTTAACAACCAATAATTCATTCTGTTGCTTATTGCTGTACCAGAAATATAGAAAAAACAAAAGTCCCAATAATACAAAACCTATGACCGTATTCTTGTCCGTCTTCATAAACATTTTTATTGAGCGGCAAAGGTAGTATTTGGAACGAAGATTCAAGCCTGAAAACGGATAGGCGTTAAAATACCTTTAAAATCACATTTTAGACCGGGATTATCGGTTTTTCATCGTTTCTTTATCTTTCCTCACTTCAACCAAGCCATATTTTCAACTTCTACCCATTTATTGGCTTCTAAAACTTTGTTATGCAGGAAAATACCCATGCTATTTCCCGAAGGGAAACTTATACCCCATCTGGTTGGACTCGTTTCTTATGGTGGCTATCTACAGCAGAACCAGAAATATTAAAAGATTGTATGATCGACAGGAACAGGTATGCCATTATTGGCATGACTGTTTTGGGAACCTGGAGTTTTGCAAGTTTGGCATGGACTTACTTTTTTAGTACGGTTGTGAGTAATCTGTGGGTTTCAGCAATGTTGGGCCTTTTTATGGGTGCTATGATCTTAACCATTGATAGGGCTTTGATCAAGGGTATCAGCAAAAAATCTAACAGCAAATGGGTGTCGCTTATATTCAGAGGAATATTGGCAGGTGTTATTGGATTGTTTATGGCTCAGCCTGCTCTTTTGTTTTTGTTTGATAAAGAAGTGCATGTGCAGATCTCTTTGGATAATGAACAACGAAAAAAAGATAAAAGACAAAAACAGGATTCCGTATGGAATGCACAAAAAACATCTTTGATACAGAAAAGAAATCAAATACAAAAACAGCTCATTGATCGATATGCAGAAGTATCGGCTGCCAGGGAATCATTTATTAGTGAAACAGATGGCACAGGCGGCAGTAAAAAAATAGGTTTAAAAGATATTGCGCAGGCAAAGCAAACTGCCTACTTAAAACTGGATGCAGATTATCAACAGCAACAAGCTGAACTAAGACCCCAATTAATAAATACAGATAGCGCCATTAATCAAATAGATGCTGCCATTCTACTTGAACAAAAAGCATTTGAAAGTTTATTGAATGATGGTTTTATTACACGCATAGAAGCCCTTAATCACTTGGTTAAGGAAAATACATCAGTGGCTTTTCGTTATTATTTACTGGTTTGTATTTTGTTGCTGATAGAATTGATGCCGGTGATTTCAAAATCTATGTTACCGGAAGGTTCTTACGATGAAAAAATAGCTTTACGCGAAGAAATTGAAAAAGAGCTCACAAGAAATAACCATCAACGCGAATTGGCTTTGCAGGAATTATATAACCAAACTGCTTTTGAACAGGATGAATCTTTTATTAAGGATTTTTTGACAGAATCAAAATCAATTAGAAAAGAAAAAATGCTGAGTAGAATGAATAAATGGTCAAAAGATGAAACGGAAAGTTATGATGGCTTATGGAATGAAATGAAATCGGAAATGTTGACGAAACAGGAGAATTAGAGGAGATTAAATATCGAAATTTTCAACATAATAATATTCTAACAAACACACTTTTTATGGTTCATATTATTTTTGTATATAATTATTATCTTTAAAAAAAGGAAATAAAGTACAAACAATAGATCCTTTAAAATAATTAACATGAATCCTAGAGTACTAACTGTAGAATATAAAGGTGGATATAAATTGCTTGTTACATTTACTAATAAAGAAGTGAAACAATTCGATTTGACAGATTATCTTAATTACCCAATTTATGAACCCTTAAAAGATGAAACATTTTGTAAGAAAGTCAAAGCAGTCAATGGAGTTGTTCAATGGGATGAATTCATCGATATTTCGCCAGATACTATTTATTTGAATAGCGAACCTATTAATTAAATGGTAGAATTGTTCATTTTGTTATTTTGATTAGGATAACTACAGCTTTGAAAAATGAGAAGAAAAGTATCAACCTATTTAAGGACGAGGTACTTTAAAAATAAAAAAGGGATGTTGACCATTGGTTTAACATCCCTTTTAAATGTCTTTGTTTATCGGCCGCCCGGCGGACAATACATTCTCAAATAATCTGTATAGAGTTGCGACAAATGTTCAGAAGTGCCCTTCCCCTCTGATATTCCATGTGTACGGTTGGGGTAAGTCATTAGCTGAAACTGTTTACCCTGTGCAATCAGTTCATTGATCAATTGTTCTGCATTGTTAAAATGTACATTGTCATCACCGGTACCATGAATATATAACAAATGACCTTTCAGGTTTTTAGCATAGGTATTGGGAGAACCTTTGATAAAATCTTCTCTGTTTTCCTGGGGTAATCCCATATATCTTTCCTGGTAAATATTGTCATAGTTGAGCTGGTTACCAACAGCAGCAATGGCAATACCTGTTTTATAAATATCCGGATACTGAAACATTAATCCGAGTGTAGCAGAGCCGCCGCCACTCCATCCCCATACAGCAATCCTGGATGTATCTACATAATCCCATTTCATGATTTCTTTTGCTCCCATTGCCTGATCGCGGATATTCACCAATCCTATTTTCTGATAAATAGATTTACGCCATTCTCTTCCTTTAGGCACGGGTGTTCCGCGATTATCCAATGTTATATAGATATAGCCATCCTTAGCCATATCGCCTTTGTAAAGAAAATTATTGGCTGTACCAAAACGATCAACCGCATTCTGCCCCCAGGGTTCTGTATAAACAAAAAACACAACGGGGTATTTTTTGGTAGCATCAAAATTTTTGGGCAAAGCCATCCAGCCATCCATTTCAACACCTTCTTCTGTTTTAACCTTAAAGAATTTTACGTTTGATAAAGAAGCATCAGCTTTGGAAACAGCCTGTGCTACTTTATTGCCATCGATGGCTTTATGTTCCGGTAAGGAAACCCATTCTCTGGAAGGTGCTGTAAAATAATTAGAAAAGGAATGTTGCGCAAAACTGCCTGTTGGCGATACTTTGTAGCCATGGGTACCTTGCTGATTCATTGGTGATAATCTTTCGGCATTGATAGACCCATCTAGTTTTGTACGATACAAATATTTCTGTGTAGCATTATCGGGCGATGCATAAAAATACACGTAACCACTTTTTTCATCTATCGTACAGATTTCCATCACATCGTAGTTTCCTTTGGTGATAAGGGTTTCCTGCTTACCATCCCTGCTCATGCGATACAAATGACGCCAGCCATCCTTTTCACTAGCCCAAATAAACTCTTTACCTCCATTCAGCCAGTCCCATCCGCCATACTGGTAATCTGTATCCCACAAAGGCAATATATCTATCCATGCAGGATCTGATTCGTGGTAGATCAGATCAGTTTTACCTGTTGAAATATCACACAATAAAATGTCTGATTCATTTTGTTTTCTATTCAATCTTTGTACAATCAGCTGTTCATTATTTGCTGCCCATTCCATTCTTGGGAGGTATGATTGCAAAACAGGATCAGATGCAATAGACATCCAATTGGTTTTGGTGGTATTAATATCCACTACCCCAATTTTAAAGGAAGATGGCGGTTCGCCCGCAACAGGGTATTCTACCGGAACAGTAAATGGATATAGAGAATCCGTGTTATTCAGCATCAGGTAAGTTTTTACATTACCCACTTTAAGCTGCCAGTAGGCAATCTTTTTACTATCTGCACTCCAGCGAAAACCATCTCTGCAAAAAAACTCTTCTTCATAGGCCCAGTCAAAAGTACCATTGATCAATTTTCGATTGCCCCCTTTTGTAAGCGGGGTGATTTTATTTGTGGTTAAATCTTCCAGGTATAAATTATAATTACTTACATAGGCAATTTTTTTACCATCGGGCGAAAACTTGGCAAACATCATAGATGCAGACGGAAGGGTTTTACCCATTTGTTTCAGACTGTTATCTGACAAATTCAATAACCAATAATCGCCGCGTGTATCGTATCTCCAAACAGTTTGCGAATTGGTGTAGATGAGTATTTTTTTATTGTCATCAGAAAAAATAAAATTACGGATGGCTAAAGGTGCTTTCGCATCTTTAGGTGTGATTTGCAACTTACTAATTACAGTTGCTTTGGTTAGTGAAGGCAGTTGGTACTTTACAATCTCACCATTTTCAACTGCATAATATGCATTCCCGTCTGGTGTCCACTTGATACCCTGAGAAGGTTGTGCTGATAATCCGTTAAAAAAAAGTAATCCCAAAACAACACAAATCAAAAATGTATTTTTCATAAAAAGAAATTGAAAGATAAATATAACTAATCGCCGAATAAAGCTTACAAATTTGAAACAGATTTTGTAAGCTTTATTCGGCGAAAGGATTAACCGCACAACTATTTTAAATCAAGGCATCCTGTAAAGAAGAAGTTTTTACCAGGGCTTTTTTATCGTTATACTTTTTAGCAGCTTCAATAAATCCAACAAATAAAGGCGCCGGGCTTTCTACGGTACTTTTCAGTTCGGGATGGTATTGTACCCCTATAAAGAAAGGATGTAAAGGAATTTCAATTATTTCAACCAAGCCGGTTTCCGGATTTCTGCCACTGGCTACCATTCCTTTAGCCTCAAATTGATCTAAATAAGCATCATTAAATTCATAACGGTGTCTGTGTCTTTCACTGATTTTGGTTTCACCATAGATTTTATGTGCCAAACTACCTTCCGAAATTTCGCAGGGATAGGATCCCAAACGCATGGTACCACCCATCATCTTAATTTTTTTCTGCTCTTCCATCATATCAATAACTGCATCCGTTGTTTTTACATCCATTTCAGTGGAATGCGCATGGGTTAAGCCCAGCACATTTCTTGCAAATTCAATAACGGCCATTTGCATACCCAAACAGATTCCAAAAAATGGAAGATTCCTTTCTCTGGCATATTTTACGGCAACTATTTTACCTTCAATACCACGATGGCCAAAGCCAGGAGCAACCAGCAATCCATCCAAACCGTCTAATTTTTCTGCAACATTTTCCTGGGTAATAAATTCGCTGTGCACATTTACCACCTGCACTTTCACTTCATTCATTGCACCAGCATGTACAAAGCTTTCTAAGATTGATTTGTAAGCGTCCTGTAGCTCAATATATTTTCCAATCAGGCCTACTGTTACTTTACTTCTTGGATATTTTAATTTATCCAGAAACCCTTTCCATTTATCCAAAACAGGTTCTCCGTATTGTGGGATCTTTAGTTTTTTAAGA
>CALRUV010000026.1:0-21883 GCA_943371455.1 Chitinophaga pinensis
ATTACCTTAGCGTAATAAACCTACCTTATGCAGTATCTCCCTCAGGTTTTATTCCTGGTTTTGTGTGCAGCCGGTACTGGACTTTTTGCAAAAAAAGCTGCACAGATCAGGCGCAATATTTTCTTAGGCAAGGCAGAAGCGTTAAATGATCAGCCAGCTCTGCGCTGGAGAAACCTGTTCCTGTTGGCATTGGGACAAAAAAAAATGTTCAAAAATCCATTGGTAGCCGTTCTGCATTTGGTTATTTATGGCGGCGTTATCATTATTAACCTGGAAGTTTTAGAAATTGTTTTGGATGGCTTATTAGGCTCGCACAGGCTTTTCCTTCCCATGCTGGGTTACTTTTACAGTTTTCTGCTCAATGCATTTGAATTTTTGGCCGCTGGTGTTATCCTGGTATGTATCATTTTTTTAGCCAGAAGAAATCTGATCAAGCTGAAAAGGTTTATCCACAAGGATCTCAACGGTTGGCCGAAGAGCGATGCCAACTATATCCTGGTTACTGAAATTATTTTGATGAGCTTATTTCTGACCATGAATGCATGCGACCTGAATTTGCAATCATTGGGGAATGAGCACTATCCTGTATCAGAAAATTTTATCATTTCTGGCTTACTGGCGCCCATTTTTAGTGGTATCACGGAATCGAGCCTGGTAATACTTGAAAGGTCATGTTGGTGGCTGCATATCATCGGCATCTTTGCCTTTCTTAATTACCTGCCTTATTCCAAACACCTGCATATCATTTTGGCCTTCCCCAATACTTATTATGCACGTTTGGAATCGCCGGGCAAGATGAAAAATATGCCTGCCGTTCAAAATGAAGTGTTGTATGCCATGCAGCCGGAAACAGCACCAACTGATGCAGCGCCTCCTGAAAGGTTTGGTGCAAAAGATGTGTTTGATCTTAGCTGGAAGAACCTGCTGGATGCCTATAGTTGCACGGAATGTGGCCGATGCACGGCTGCCTGCCCGGCCAATATCACAGGCAAATTATTGAGTCCAAGAAGGATCATGATGTTAACCCGCGACCGTTTGGAAGAAGTAGGCAAACAGATCAATCAACATAAAGTATTTACAGACGACGGCAAATCACTTTTACACGATTATATAACTGTAGAGGAATTGCGTGCCTGCACAACCTGTAATGCTTGTGTGGAGGAATGTCCGGTTAGTATTTCACCTTTGGAAATCATCACAGAACTCAGACGCTCATTGATCATGGAAGAAAGCAATGCCCCACAGGAATGGAACAGTACTTTCAGCAATATTGAAAATAATTTTGCACCCTGGAAATTTTCACCTGATGACAGAGACAAATGGACATCTGAAGTTTAGACTTGTCAGTTTCAATACCTGGTATCAAAATTAATATTATGGAATTCTCATCATTCCCTTTTTCAATTACAGATTTTGCCACAATTGAACCAGTAATTTACCAGGGAATAACGGGCAATGCCAGTTGGAAAACTTTGTACAGGGATTCGGTAAGGATTAGAATGGTCACTTACTCGCCGGATTACAGAGCAGACCATTGGTGCCGTAAAGGGCATATCATATTTTGTTTACAGGGTTCTATGGAAACAGAATTGGAAGATGGCAGTAAACATTTACTTAAAGATGGCATGATGTACACAGTGGGTGATAATAGTGGCGAGCACCGCACGTATTCTTTCAATGGCTGTTTGTTATTTATTGTGGATTAAACCCTGAAATATATCTAATCACCCTCCATTTTTATCACAACCAGGGATGGTAGATCATCCTGTATAACTGAAGCAAGGCAGTAGCCGTAAAAACAATTCCCATTGCTTTATTAAGGGTTTTATTACTGGTTTTCATTTTATGTACTAGCCAGTTACCCCCATGTATATATACTGCCAGGCCTGCTACAGTGCCGATTCCTGTGCCAAAAGTAAATTGGTTAAACCCAATGGAACTAATCGGTATAGCTTTTGCATGTATCAGTATTGAGCTCCATAAAAACCAAAAAGGTATCTGTAATGGATTGAGGGCACTCATAGTTAAGCCAAGCAAAAAACGATGTAATTTATTTTGCAGAACAATGGCTTTTTTATCTTCTCCAGATTTTCCTGCTTCATAAAAAGCCAATATTCCTAAACCCAAAAACATAACTACGGTTACCCAGCCTAAAGCGATAAAAACTTGCTTATGCTTTACAACCCAATCCATTCCTGTTAAAGCAAAACGGAGATAGATCATTTCAACGATGGTTACACCTATGGCGTATTGCCAGGCTTTTTTCACTCCCTCCTGAATACAGATCTGTGTGGCTGTAAAACTCATATTGCCAAGAGGTAGCTGACCCAGAAAACTAACCAGAAACCCCATAAATACGGTATACAACATGCCTAAAATTACACTAAGCAGGGGAATGCAGGAAACTATCATTCTGTTAACACTGTTAAAAAAATGCTGCAGTAAATCATTCCCCCTTCCTTTCTTCTAATTCAATTCATCGTACATTCGTATAAACAGTTCAATATGAAAGTGCCTACCATGGCTGAGTTGATGCATAATGGAGAATTACCAGATATCCTTTTTTGGGTAGGGTGCGCCGGAAGTTATGACCAGCGTGCACAAAAAATAACCAAAGCATTTGCAACAATTCTCGATAAAGTTGGTTACAAATATGCCATTCTTGGAAAAGAAGAAGCCTGCACAGGTGATCCTGCAAGAAGGGCCGGTAATGAATTTCTGTTTCAAATGATGGCTTACCAGAATATCCAGGTTTTAAATGGATATGGCATCAAAAAAATTGTTACCACCTGTCCGCATTGCTTTAACACTTTAAAAAATGAATATCCTGAGCTAGGTGGTCATTATGAAGTGATACACCATACTACCCTTTTGCAGGAACTGATCGATGAGGGCAAAATAAAAATGAAAGAGGGCGGAACTTTTAAAGGCAAAAAGATCTCTTACCATGATAGTTGTTACCTGGGCAGGGCCAACCAAATTTATGAAGCCCCCAGAAAAGTGCTGGAAGCACTGGATGCAGAATTGGTTGAAATGAAGAGATGCCGCTCCAATGGCTTATGCTGTGGTGCAGGTGGTGCCCAAATGTTTAAGGAAGATGAGCCTGGCAATACGCGCATCAATTTTGAGCGAACAGATGAAGCTATTGCAACAGGCGCATCCATAGTTGCTGCTGCATGTCCATTTTGCAATACCATGATGACAGACGGTATCAAGAACCGGGAAAAAGAAAGCGAAATAGCTGTTATGGACATCGCAGAACTGATTGCCAGTAGCATGCAATAAAAATTAATTACCAGTAACATTGAAGTAAAATTTTACCAAATGAATTTTGAGTACCAACACCTGCTTCCGGAAAATTTCAATGATGCATCGAGGGTATGGATCTACCAGAGTAATCGTTTATTTTTTATCAGCGAAGCATTAGAAATAGAAGATCTGATGCAGGATTTTCTAAAAAAATGGAATACACATGGCACGCCCGTTAAAGGCTATGCTAATCTGCTTTTTGGGCAATTCATCATACTGATGGCAGATGAGACGGCTGCTGGTGTTAGTGGTTGCAGTACAGACAGTTCAGTAAAACTCATCAAGCAAATAGAAGAAATTTTTAAGGTGGATATGTTTAATAGACAAAATCTGGCTTTTATCATTAAAGACAAAATACAAACTATCCCTATCTCCCAATTTAATTACGCATTGGAGAATGGTTTTGTCACCCCGGATACCATTTACTTTAATAATGTAGTACTGGATAAAAAAGATTTTGAAACCAAATGGATGATTCCTTTAAAAGATAGCTGGCTGGCTAATAAAATGAAAAAAGATATCGCTACCTAACTACTTCTTATTGGATACTTTATCCAAAGCATCCTGTTTTTGCTTGGCATCAAGCTTACTTTTGATCATCGTTCTGCTGATTTGGTAACTAAGGGATACCCTGAAATTCTGCGTATTACTCTCGCTATGGCTTTCTATATTAAAATTGGGTCCGTAGGTAAACCCATTATACACATGTAATCCAAAGGGATCGATGGCTGCAAAGGCAACAACCATGCGCTTTTCAAAGAATTTGCGTTGAATGCTGATGCTCATATTTATATTACTCCTTGCCCTGCCTTGCGGGTTTGCATAACTGCTATAGCGATTATTGGCTTCAATAACCGTTAGATGGTCTGGCGAATAGGTATAATTTAAAGTGGCGTAGAAAGAACCGCCATCAATATACCTGTATAATAACTTTTCCCTATCTCCAAATTTGTTATAGGTATATCCACCACTAATATTCAACCTGAATTTTTTAGTAACCGTGATACCTGTCCAAAAACTTCCCTGAAACTCTTCCTGGTCTGAAATATTTTGATAAGTTGTTTGTGTTTTACCACTATCGATCAATGTTCTTAGTGACGTAAAAACATTATTTACCCGGTTATAACCCAGGTGTGCATTCACACTTATTTTTTTTGTTACAATACTCACATTATATTCCAAATTATCTGTTAGAGCGGGAAGAATGGTTGGATTACCAAAACGAATATTAAAAGGATCGCTATAATCTATATTGGGATTGAGTTCCTGGATACCAGGCCGTCTGATCGTTTCTCTAAATACCCATGACATAGACAATTTTTTACTAAAAATTTTGCTAAGCGTTATATTAGGCAATAAGCGCCAGTATTTGTTATTAGCATTGGCAGAATTGCCTTTGATGAATTCAAACTCAGAAACCGTATTTTCCGTTTGTGCACCTGCAATAATGCGCCATTGCCTGGGTAAACTAAATACCAAAGCCAGTCTTGCTGTAAAAATTGATTGCCTGAAATAAAAATTATTACTCAACAGTTGGTTACTGATAAATACACTATCTGATTTTCTCAAATAACTCGTTGACAAAATATTATGAAAAGAATTGGCCGTATATGATCCGCCCATTGTAAGAAAAGTAGTACCGGTATCATTCAAGGGACGATTGTAATTCCCAAATACATAAAATGAGTTTACAAAATTATCCGTTATCTGCACCTGTGTTGAGTCGAGCCCGGTAGGTATGAAATTTCCGTAAAGAAATTGCTGGTAAAAATCGCGGTCATTGTTATTCTTACTAAAATTATACCCGCTGAAAACCTGGATCTTTTCTACCGGATTCTTCCCCTTCCATTGCCAGGAGCCCGAAAAGCCATGACTGTAGCCATTTCCATCATATTCATTGGAGCGGTTACTTGCTTTGTAAATATTTTGTATACTATCCCTGTTAGAAGTAAAAATGGCTGAATTATTATTAAAATAATTTAGGTTTCCCTGATACACAAAACTGGCATTACTCTTTTTAGAGAAATCATAATCCAGTTGAACCCTGGCATTGGGGACACTGTTTTTATTAAGAAAAGAGGAATTGGTAAAAAAATAATTGATCGAGTCTTTGTAAATATTCTGCCTGCGAGAGTAGGAACTGCCCCTGGATGTTGCTTGTCCAACCCCTACAGAACTTGTAAGGTTAAGTTGGCTGCTGCGATAATTAAAATTACCGGATATGCCTGCTTCTCCCCTTGTACCGCTGTTTACAGAGATCCTTTCATAAATACCTACCCTGCCTTTTTTTGTAATGATGTTAATGACACCACCGGGGTAGGTGGCATATTCTGGTGGGGGGTTGGTCATGATTTCAACCTTTTCAACTACATTGGCCGGTAAACTCTCTAATAAATCTGCCAGTTGCTGACCGGAAAGGTTAATAGGTTTTTTATCCATCAAGATCAATGGCTCTTTTCCCCTTAGTAACAGTGTTCCATCTGAGTTCACATTCATTAATGGCAAAGTTTTCAGCATATCAGAAGCATTGCTACCATTACTCAAAGGGCTTTCAGAAACATTAAAGATTACTTTCCCTTCCTTGTTTTCAATCAGAGGTTTTTCAGAATAAACAATCACTTCATTTAGTGATGAAGAAGCATATTGACAAAGAATATCCCCCAAATTAATTTCCACTTTTTCCTTATATAAAAGGATACTATCTATGGTAGTGGTATTAAAGCCCATTGAACGTATGGTTAAACGGTAATAGCCCAAGGGTAGCTTCTTAAACTCGAAAGAGCCATTTTTATCTACAACCAAGGAAAAAATGAGATTACTGTCTGCTATATGTTTTAATTGAATGCTGGCAAATGCAAGTGCTTTGCCGGATGATCCATCTATTAAATTACCGGTAATGGTTCCTGCAATTTTTTTGGTACCTGCATTGTTATCCTGGGCATGGAGAGATACCTGCAACTGGATACAAATTAAAAAAATACAAATACGATACATTTTACGGAAAGCTAAGTGCAAAGAAACACTAAAGAGCCCACAAAACATCCCATAGATACCTTACTATCCTTAATATTGCTATTTCAATCGGTCAACTATGTACATTGTTTATGGAATACCCAATTGTGATACACTTAAGAAAGCAACCGCCTGGATGCAAAAACATAAAATACCCTTCCAGTTTCATGATTATAAAAAACTGGGCATCAGCAAGGCAAAACTAATTCAATGGTGTGGGCAGGTAGGATGGGAAATTATCCTGAATAAAAAAGGTACCACCTGGCGTAAGCTGACACCTGAAGAACAAGCTGCTATTAAAAACGATAAAAATGCCATAAAGTTCTTACTAGAAAATACCAGTGCCATTAAAAGACCTGTTGTAGAAGAGGATGACAAAGTTTTGGTGGTTGGGTTTGAAGAAGTTACTTATCAATCATTGTTTAAAAGATAAGCCGCAGATGCGCAGATTAAATAATCTGCGCACCTGCCTTTGTCGGCAGACAGGTCTGCGGCTAAAAAATTGGGTCTACCCTATTTCAACAACTCCTGCAACTTCTGCGTAAGGGCTTCTCCTCTCAGATCTTTTGCTATGATCTTACCTGTAGGATCTATCAGCATATTAGCGGGGATACTTTGAATATGGTATAATTGCGCTACTGCATTATTCCAGTATTGCAGATCACTTACATGTGTCCAGGTAAGGTTATCTGCTTTAATGGCATCCAGCCAGTTTGGTTTTTGTTGATCAAGAGATACACCTAATACTGTAAAATTTTTGTCTTTAAAACTCTGGTAAGCATTCACAACATTTGGATTTTCTGCACGGCATGGTCTGCACCAGCTTGCCCAGAAATCGATCAGCACATATTTTCCTCTAAATGAAGATAGAGAGATTGGTTTACCGTTCACATCTTTCTGGGTAAATTCCAATGCCTGTGTTCCTACTGCACCCACTTTGGGGGCTTTGGCATCAGCAATATTTTTCTCGATCATTTTTGCAAAAGATCCTTTTCTTGCTGCAGGTAAAAGCACAGCATATTTGGCTTCCAGTTCTTCCATACCACTGTAAAGAGGCATTACAGCTGCTATTACAAAAGCACTGATGGGTGATGTATTTTTAGCTGTTGTATACCGAAACTGTGCTTGTAAGATGCTATCCTTAAGCATTGTATAATTGCGCATTTTCAATTCCTTTTTAGCTGCATCAGGTTCAACTTTCATCTCATTAACCAAACCATTCAACCGATCGAAATAAGGAATGAATTCTTTTTTAAATAATAAATAGTCATTCTCTAACGGAGAACCGGTGATGGTAACATTTTTTATATTAGTCAGCTCGCCATTGATGGTTATCTCATCATTAAAAATAAACAGGTCAATAGGTTCTGAGCTACCTATTAAGCTGATCTGGAATAAATCGGGTTCTGTTAACTGACCCTTCAATGTAAAACTTCCATTTACCGCATTATCCGTTGTAATGGATTTGCCGTCAATAGCCGAAATCAGTGTTACCTGACCCACCAGCCCTTTGATATTACCTTTGATGGTATATCCTTTCCCGGATTGGGCAATAGACAATAAGGGGAATAATAACAGGGTTAGAATTACTTTGTACATATTATTTTGAATGTCGTTTTTGTAATATATCAATAACGGCTTGCAAGTTATAACCTTTAGCGTTAAGCAAAAGTAAATAATGGAACATTAGATCGGCAGCTTCGTTCAAAAACAATTCATCATTATCGTCTTTGGCTTCTATCACCAGTTCAACCGCTTCTTCGCCTACTTTCTGAGCTATCTTATTGATTCCCTTGGAGAAAAGTCTTGCTACATAGGATTCTTCCGGTGATACTTTCTTCCGCAATCGTATGATTTCTTCCAGGTAAATCAGGAAATTATCGCTGCTATTGGATTCACTCCAACAGGTGTCGGCCCCGGTATGACAAACCGGACCCGTTGGATGGGCTTTGATCAGCAAGGTATCCTTATCACAATCTGCAGCAATACTTTTCAGCTCCAGAAAATGGCCACTCTCCTCCCCCTTCGTCCATAACCTTTGCTTACTCCTGCTGAAAAAAGTCACTTTTCCTGTTTGCTCCGTTTTAGTTAATGCCTCTTCATTCATAAAACCAAGCATCAGTACCACATGAGTGTTATAATCCTGTACTATAGCCGGCACCAATCCGTCGGAGTATTTTTTAAAATCTATTTTCATAATATTAATTTGAACAGATGAAAAGAAGAACAGAAGAACAGAAGAATATCGAATATCGAATGTCGAAGTAGAAAACCAATTCGGCGTTCGACATTCGTTATTCTTTATTCGTTATTCAAAATTTTCTATATCCTAATATCAATCATATTTCCCTTTAAATATTCTTTTAGTTCCGGAATTCCAATCTCTTTAAAATGAAAGATACTGGCGGCCAATGCTGCGTCTGCCTTTCCGGTTGTGAATATATCTACAAAATGTTGCATGGTTCCTCCTCCCCCCGATGCGATCACCGGAACGGGTAATTCACTTGCCAAACTTGCCGTAATATCCAAGGCAAATCCCTGTTTGGTCCCATCATGGTTCATGGAAGTTAATAATATTTCTCCAGCACCAGCATTGACGGCTGTTCTGGCCCAATCCTTACAAAGTGTATCCGTTCTAAGTCTTCCCCCATTCAGGTACACATACCAGTTACCATCGGCTTCCTGCTTGGTATCTATTGCTAAAACAACGCACTGACTTCCAAATTCTTTGGCAAGGTCTGTAATTAATGGGGGACTTTTAAATGCAGCTGTATTCACAGAAATTTTATCTGCGCCATTTTGTAATAGTGCAAATACATCTTCTACACTGGCAATACCGCCACCAACCGTAAAGGGTATATTGATATGGTGTGCAATTCTGTTGACCAGTTCACTTAATGTTTTCCTTTTTTCTACTGTTGCAGTGATATCTAAAAATACAAGTTCATCTGCGCCCTGTTCTGCATAAAATCTACCCAGTTCTACAGGGTCTCCTGCATCGCGGATATTCTCAAAATTGATGCCTTTTACGGTTCTGCCGTCTTTGATATCTAAACAGGGTATGATTCTTTTGGTTAACATACGAGCTTATTGCGCCCTTGTGCCTTTGTGTGAGAAATATTTCTCACAAAGGCACGAAGGCACGGTTTATAAGGTATTTAATTCTTTAAATGTTATTCTATTTTCATAGATGGCTTTACCAACAATGGCCCCGGAGCATCCGATTCTTTTTAATTCTATCAGATCGTTTAATTTACTTACGCCGCCGCTGGCAATCAATTGGAGGGCAGGAAATTGAAGTAAGATCTTTTCATACAATTGAATAGCAGGTCCTTCCAGTTTTCCATCCTTACTAACATCGGTACAGAAGATCTGTTGAACACCCAATGCCATATAATCAGCAATGAAGTCGAAGATCCTGATCTCCGTTGTTTCTAACCATCCGCCAATAGCGATCATTGCTTCTTTCACATCTGCCCCTAATAAAAATTTATCCGCCCCATACGTTTGTAACCAGGATGTGAATAAAGGTTTATCCTTAACCGCCAAACTCCCAATAGTAGCCAATGCTGCCCCTGCATTAAAAACAGTTTTCAAGTCCTCTTCTTTTTTAATTCCGCCCCCAAAATCAATAACCAATGATGTTCCCGATGCAATTGCCTCCAGTACCTTCCAATTTTTAACAGCCCCAGCTTTAGCGCCATCCAGATCTACCAGGTGCAGTCTCTTCAAACCTGCTCCTTCAAATTCTTTGGCAACCTCTAATGGGTTTTCATTGTAGATCTTCATCAGGCCATAATCTCCCTGCGTTAGTCTTACACATTTTCCGTCTATGATGTCTATGGCGGGGATGATTTGCATGGTTTGGTTAGGAGTTATAAGTTAATAGTTAAAAGCTAATAGTTTGAAATAGGGAGAGTTTAGATAAGGTGTATGAAATTATGCAGGATCTGTTCTCCTATGGTTGCACTTTTCTCTGGATGAAATTGGGTTCCATAAAAATTATCCCGATGAAGTGCCGAACTATAAGGCTGAACATACTCAGTGGTTGCAATGGTATGTTCCCCTAATGATGCATAATAGCCATGTACAAAATAACAGTAACTATTCTCTGTAATACCCGTAAACAAAGGAGTTTGCAGGTGGCTGATGGTATTCCAGCCAATCTGTGGTACTTTATAAACAGGGTTCGAAATTTCCGCATTTGATGGGTTTTCGGTAATTGGTTCAAACTTTTTTACCTGCTCATCAAAAATACCCAGACATTCCGTATTGTTTTCTTCACTGTATCTGCACATCAATTGCATACCCAAACATATACCCAGAACGGGTTGTTTTAATTGGGTAAGCAAGCTATCCATTTTCCTTTCCTTCAGGTATTGCATGGCCGTACTGGCTTCTCCTACACCGGGGAAAATCACTTTATCGGCATTTTTTATTGCATCATGGTCGTCTGTAACAATGGCCAACATACCAATTCTTTCCAGCGCATACAGCACCGACTGAATATTGCCTGCATTGTATTTGATAATCACCAGTTTCATCTTATAATCAATTGATGATCTTTTGTAAAAAATCTTTGGTCAGTAAAAACAAATCGCCCCCTTTCTGTAAAGCTTGAATATAGGCAGATCCAATGATGGCGCCATTGGCAAACTTGTTAGCCGATTGAAAAGTATCCTTATCCTTGATCCCAAACCCTACCAATACGGGATTTTTAAGTTGCATTGATTGCAATCTTTGCAAATATTTCTCCACTACATCAAAATCCTTATCCTTTCCTGTGGTTGCAGAGGAACTTACCGCATATAAGAATCCAGAACTCAGGGTATCCAGTTTTCTAATACGTTCATCTGATGTTTCGGGTGTGATGAGAAAAATAAAATCAAGTCCGTATTTTTTAATCACCGCTCCATATTCTGTTTCAAATTCATATTCGGGCAGATCGGGTAAGATGAGTCCGTCAACACCAACTGCCGCAGCTTCCTTGCAAAAATTTTCAAATCCAAATTGCAAAACTGGGTTCATATAACCCATCAATAAAATAGGAAGAGAAATTTCTTTTCGGCAATCTTTTAACTGTTCAAACAATAAGGCTATAGTCATTCCATTTTCAAGTGCTATTGAACCACTTGCCTGTATAACCGGACCGTCAGCCAATGGATCACTATAGGGCATACCCAACTCTACCAGGTCAGCACCATTTGATTGTAAAGCATTAAGGATGCTGATGGTACTGTTCAGTTGCGGATAGCCTGCGGTACAGTATACATTAAGTACTTCCTTATTTTTTTTGGCGAAGAGTTCTCGTATCCTGCTCATTGTTTGATTCTTAACCGCGAAGACGCAAGGGCGCAAGGTTTCGCGGGGTTAAATTATTTAGATGCCCATTGCTTGCATGTAGGTGGATAGGTCTTTATCGCCTCGTCCGCTTAAACATACGACTACATTATCTGATCGTTTTAATCCCAGTTTTCCAAGTATTGCAAAAGCATGGGCTGTTTCCAAAGCGGGAATGATCCCTTCGATTTTACTAATATGAAAGGCCGATGCCAGGGCTTCTTCATCTGTTGCACTTAAAAATGTACCTCTGCCACTGGAATACAAATGGGCATGTAAGGGACCAACTCCCGGGTAGTCTAATCCGGCTGAAATACTGTGTGGTTCAGTTACCTGTCCATCTTCTGTTTGCATCACCAAACTCTTACTGCCATGCAAAATACCGGGTTTACCTAACTGAGTGGTAGCAGCACTCATACCACTGTAAACACCATGTCCTGCTGCTTCTACTGCTATCAGTTGTACACTCAACTCATCTAAAAAATGATAAAAAGCACCAGCTGCATTGCTGCCACCACCTACACAGGCTACAACATGCGTAGGCAATTCACTACCTGTTTTTTCTTTTAACTGCCAGCGAGTTTCTTCACTGATCACACTTTGAAAACGTGCAACCATATCCGGATAAGGGTGCGGCCCAACAACACTGCCAATGATATAATGTGTGTCAACCGGGTTATTGATCCAATCGCGGATAGCTTCATTGGTGGCGTCTTTCAGGGTTTTGCTACCGCTGATTGCTGGTATTACTTTTGCACCCAGCATTTTCATCCTTGCCACATTGGGTGCCTGTCGCTCAATATCTTTTTCACCCATATACACAATACATTCCATTCCTTTTAAGGCACAAACAGTTGCAGTGGCCACGCCATGTTGACCAGCGCCAGTTTCTGCAATGATCCTTGTTTTGCCCAGCTTTCTGGCCAGGAGGATTTGACCAATGGTGTTATTGATCTTGTGCGCACCTGTATGGCATAGGTCTTCGCGTTTCAGGTAAATGGATGCGTTGAATTCCTTACTCAATCTTTCAGCCAGAAATAAAGGCGTTGGTCTTCCTACATAATCTTTCAACAGATACTGAAATTCTTTTTGAAAAGAAGATTCATACATGATCTCCAAGTATTTTTCTTTCAGTTCTTCTACATTTCTATGAAGCATTTCAGGAATATAAGCCCCGCCAAATTGACCGTAATACCCTTGTTCATTGGGTTTTTGAAAAGTTTCCGTTACCATCTCTATTTAATTTTTATCAGTCCTGCTTTAAACTTTTAATAAATAATCCTAGTTTCTTCATGTCCTTATTACCTGGTGAGATCTCAAACTTACTATTCACATCTATAGAAAAAAGGTCTTTGGCTACAGGCTCTTTTTCAAAGGATTTTAATTTATTTGCATCATCAGAATCTATTCCGCCACTGAGAAAAAAAGGTTTACCGATATTCAGACCACTCAATAATTTCCAGTCGAATTTTTTTCCTGTTCCGCCATAGCCTACGCCTTCTGTATCAAACAAAAACATATCAGCGATTTCCTGGTAATCTTTGATCTTCCACAAAACATTATCATCCTCTCTTAACCTGAATGCCTTTACTACGGTTACATAATTGGCAATCTTCTCGCAATATTTTGGCGTTTCATCACCATGAAGCTGCACAATATATAATCCACAATCATCCACTGTTGCCAAAACTTCTTCCAGGGGCGCATTAACAAAAACACCCACTTTATTGATTCCCTTGCCCTTTATCTTCTTGATTTCAGTCTTAGGCATGAAACGGTACACATATCTGGGTGATTTAGGGTAGAAAATAAATCCCGCAAATTCAACGCCCATTTCATCCAACTGCAGTACCTGATCGGCATGTGTCATACCACATACTTTTATACGCATATCAGCTTGCTTTTAATTGATAAACAAAATCAGCAAAAGCAATCGAAGGGTTAGCCTGCTTCATAAAGTTCTCTCCAATTAGAAATCCCTTAAATCCGGCAATACGTAAAGTTACAATAGTATCTACTTCACTTATTCCGCTTTCCGCGATAGCCGGCATTTCTTTAGGGATCTTGTTAATAAGCTGTAAGGATGTCTCGATACTTACTTCAAAAGTTTTCAGGTTGCGGTTATTTACGCCTACCATATGTACATCTTCACAGATATGTTCTAATTCAGCTTCATTGTGTATTTCTAACAAAACCTCCAAACCCAGTGATTTGGCTGTTTTAGCCATACTTTTTACTTCAGCAGGAGATAAACAGGCAGCAATTAACAATATGACGGCAGCTCCATGTGCTTTGGCCTCCCATAATTGATACTCGTCTATCATGAAATCTTTGCGCAATAAGGGTACCTGATTGATGGCCGCGGCAGTTTGTAGATCATCCAAAGAACCCCCAAAAAATTCCTGATCGGTTAAAACAGAAATTCCTGATGCTCCATGCTGCGCATATGCCGCAGTTACTTCTGTAACCAGTGCCTTATCATTGATAATCCCTTTGCTGGGAGATTTTCTTTTGAATTCTGCGATAATACCCGTCTTTGCTGGATCCTGGAGAAAAGCAGTTAGAGATAGATTCTGTTGAGCAAAATATTTTCCCTGTTCCAGTTCAGCAATGGATACCCTTTGCTTTTGCTGGATCAGTTCCTTTCTTTTTTGTGCTACAATTGTTTCCAATATGTTCATCTTATTGCAGACTGATTAAGGTTTGTAATGATTGGTAAGCTTTTCCTGTATCTAAACTGTCTACTGCTGCATGATAAGCTTCTTCATAGTTACCATACTTACCCGTACAATGCAGTGCCATGGCTGCATTAGCTAATACTACAGCATTCTGGGCAAAACTGCCTTCCCCTTTAATGATCTTTACAAATATTTTAGCCGCTTCTTCCACGCTATTCCCTCCATAGATATCTTCTGGCACAACCATTCTTTTGCCTAATTGTTCAGGCGTCATCACTCTTTCTCCTTCATTGGTGATAACCTTGGTATCATTGGTTAATGATATCTCATCATAACCATCTAATCCATGAATAATCGTAAAGGCCTTCCCGGTTTGTTGCAATAAATAGTTGTAGATCCTTGCCATCTCCAGGTTATATACGCCAACCAGCTGAAAGTCGGGACTGGCGGGGTTTACCATAGGTCCGAGCATATTGAAAAAAGTACGTACCCCTAAATTTTTACGTATCGGTCCTACTATTTTTAAAGCGGGATGAAACAAAGGCGCGTGTAAAAAACAGATATTGGCAGCAGCTAATTCTTTCTTTAGTGCATCATTGTTATTTTTAAACTGGTATCCCAGTTGCTCCATCACATTAGAAGAACCACTGATGGAAGAAGCGCCATAATTGCCATGCTTGGCAACGGATTGACCGGCACCGGCAACAATAAAACAGGCTAGTGTAGAAATATTAAATGTGTTTTTTCCGTCACCACCTGTTCCTACAATATCCATGACACTAAAATCCTGCAAATCTACTTTTATACATAGTTCCAGCAAAGCATCCCTAAATCCCTGTAACTCATCAATAGTGATACTGCGCATCAGGTAAACAGTGATAAATGCCGACATCTCAGATTCGTTGTACAAACCTTTCGACATATTCAGTAGTATTTCCTTTGCCTGATGTCTGGGCAAGGTTTTATGTTCAAACAAGTATTGTAATATTTTTTTCATACTAGTATTTTAACCAGTTACGGATAATGATTTCGCCATCGGGTGTTAACACACTTTCCGGATGAAATTGAACACCCTGCACATCGTAAGTGCGATGCTGTAATGCCATGATATATTGTTGTGCATCTCTGGCAGTAATCACCAGATCTTTCGGAAAATTTTCATCACTGATCACCCAGCTATGGTAACGACCTACTTCTATTTCATTGGAAAGTCCATTAAACAGGGTATTGCGGGATTGTTTAGCTTCTGGTAATTTGTCATCACTTTCATCTTCTAACTTGATAGGTGTGGCAACTCCATGGTACACATTTGATAAATTTTTTAAAGTGCCCCCAAATGCTTCACCAATGGCCTGATGCCCCAAACATACACCCAGTATGGATTTCGTGGCCGCATATTCTTTGATCAGGGGTAATAACAAACCAGCTTCAGTAGGTATGCCCGGGCCCGGAGATAAAATAATTTTATCATAGGCCTTTACTTTTTCCAGTGGCAGTTCATCATTTCTAAAAACATCTACCCGGCTATGCGTGATCTTCTCCACCAGGTGAACCAGGTTATAGGTGAAGGAATCATAATTATCAAAAACTAAAATTTTCATATCCTTATATTCTATTGAAAGGGAAATTGACTGAAGATGTATTGATTTAAATTCCTTCAGCTATTTCAATCGCTTTCTTCAAAGCATTTAATTTATTATTCACCTCCTGCAATTCATTTTCTGGTACACTTGCAGCAACTACACCGGCACCCGCCTGGTAAGTGAGCGTATTATTTCTGCTTAAAAAAGTACGGATCATGATGGCATGGTTGCAATTACCATCAAAGCCCATGAAACCAATACCGCCGCCATAATAACTACGCGCCGTTGGTTCATAAGAGTCGATAATTTCCATTGCCTTAAATTTTGGCGCACCACTCAAAGTGCCGGCAGGAAAGGTTTTGGCAAGTAGTTCAAATGGATTTTGGTTTTTGCGCACCTTACCGGTTACTTCACTTACCAGGTGAATTACATGACTGTAATACTGTACCTGCCGGTAATGGCTCACTGTTACTTCATCACAGGCCCTGCTCAGGTCATTTCTGGCCAGGTCTACTAGCATTACATGTTCTGCATTTTCTTTGGCGTCGTTCAATAATTTTTCAGCCATTGCCTGATCAGATTCATGATCACCGGTTCTTTTAAAAGTGCCGGCAATTGGATGCACGATGGCTTTACCATCCTGAATGATTAGTTGTGCTTCAGGGGATGAGCCCATCAATTTATAATCGCCATAATCAAAGAAAAATAAATATGGGGATGGATTCACGCTTCTTAATGATCGGTACACATTGAACTCGTCACCCGTAAATTGTTGCTGAAAACGCCTGCTCAGTACAATTTGAAAAACATCACCCCGCATACATCGCTGAATACCTTTTTGCACCATTTCGCGGTAATCATTATCTGTCATATTAGATGTTTCTGCATCCTTTGCTTTAAAAGGAAATACCGGCACATCCTTGTTATTGATAAGTGATTCTACGATGGCTATTTCCGATTCCAAACCTGCCACTTTATTCTCACAGATAAATAATTCATCCTTAAAATGATTGAATGCAATCACATACTGGTAAAGCCGATAGCGCATCAGCGGAATGATAGGCGCTTCTGCTTTTACTTTGGTAAGGGTGATGGTATCAAAAAATGTAACGGCATCAAAACAGGTATAGCCAAATAATCCCTGCGCAAATTTTCCTTCTTTAAGTTCTGGAGATTGCACATCAAATCTTTGCATATAATGCCAAAGTAATTCTGGCACTTCTGCAGAATTTTTTATCGAAACCCTTTCTGGCTTTTGTCCCGGAAATTTACGCTCCAGACTTTGGGATGAGCTGATCTCCATTCCACCAATGGCATTGATACCAATAAAGGAATAACTGTTTTCTGCAGCATGATGGTCTGTGCTTTCCAGTAAAATGGTATCACGAAACCTGTCGCGCAGGCGCAGGTAGATCCCTACTGGCGTAAAAACATCGGCTAGCATTTTTTTACAACTTGTTTCTAGTACTATTTTTTTCATGTTTCCAATGGCTATTAAGCATCTAAAAAAACTTTAAACCTTTTTAAGAGATGGGGTACAAAAAAACCCCAACATCTCTGTCGGGGTTTGAATATGATTCAAAAAGTACTGGCTATGCCATTACATTCCCCGATAGGAGTTTGTATGCCACCACCAATATTTGTTTGTTAGTTGATTCATTCTGCAACAAATTTGCGGGAGAATATCTGTAATAACAAATTTTTTTTAGCTAGGGGTTACAAATGTTAACTTTAAGCAATTGATAACTATGCTTAAAACTACACAAATATTGTTTTGCCTGCTCTTTGCTACAATTGCATCGCAGGCTCAACCAAAGGATACGGCCATTTTGTTAAAGCCCGATAGGGTATTCGATGGTGAAGTCATGCGGGAACAATGGTCTGTGCTTGTTTTAAACGATAAAATCATACAGGTTGGCGCAACTGAACAAATGCAAACCAATATTCCTTACAAGATCATAGAATTGAAAGGAAGCACTTTACTTCCCGGATTAATTGAAGGCCATTCGCACCTGTTTCTGCATCCTTACAACGAAACCAAATGGGACGACCAGATTTTACATGAATCCAGGGCTGAAAGAACGGCCAGGGCTGTAGTGCATGCACAAAAAACATTAATGGCAGGATTTACCACCGTGCGTGACCTTGGCACCGAAGGTGCGGGCTATGATGATGTAGGTTTAAAATCAGCCATTGAAAAAGGACTTATCCCCGGACCCCGAATGATCATTGCAACAAGGGCTATTGTTGCCACTGGGAGTTATGGACCTAAAATGGAAAACCTGGACAATGAGCTGGTAAGAGGAGCTGCAGAAGCGGATGGATTAGATGCATTGATCAAGGAAACCAGAAAACAGATAGGTAATGGTGCCGACCTGATAAAGGTTTATGCAGATTATCGCTGGGGACTTGATGAAAAAATTGCAGAGCCCACTTTTACTTTAGAGGAATTGAAAACGATGGTAGCTGTTACCGCATCCAGTGGTAGAAAAGTAGTGGCACATGCAAGTTCAGTGGAAGGCATGCGCAGAGCAGCATTAGCGGGCGTTTCCACCATTGAACACGGTGATAATGGTAACGAAGAGATCTTCGACATTATGATCAAACAAAAAGTAGCTTATTGTGCAACCCTTAGTGCGGCTGAAGCAACTGCTGGATATGATGGATGGAAAAAAGGAATAATGCCCGAAACAGAAAGAATTCTAACCAAGAAAAATGCATTCCAACTAGCGTATAAAAAAGGTGTCATTATTAGTTTTGGTGGCGACGTGGGGGTTTATACGCATGGCGATAATGCAAGAGAGTTAGAAGCCATGGTAGCTTATGGCATGAAGCCGATTGATGTGTTAAAATCTGCCACATCGGTAAATGCAGATGTGTTTGGATATGGCAACAGCATTGGCAGAATCGCAAAGAATAAATTAGCAGATATCATAGCCGTGCATGGCAACCCTCTGGAAAATATCTCTGCCATTAGAAATCTGCGTCTGGTAATGAAAAACGGATCTGTTGTGTTAGAGAAACCATAAAATCATATTTTTTCGGAAAAAACATTCCGGTACACAAACGATAATTTCTCTAAGGCACATTATCTTCAATTAAACAATAAAGACTATGACCACCTATCTAAAAAATAGCCTACTGTTAATTGCAGGTATTCTTTTCCTGAATGCAGCAAAAGCTGATACAGGTGCCGATGACATTTTAGGCATTTGGCTAAACTCTTCTGGATTAGGTCAAATACAGATCTACAAGGAAGGCGACAAATATTTTGGAAAGATCTCCTGGTTAAAAGAACCCAATGGACCCAAGGGTAATCCCAAACTCGACATCAATAACCCGGATCCTGGAAAAAGAACTAAAACCATACTGGGTTCACTGATCCTGCGCAATTTCATTTTCGATGATGGTGAATGGAATAATGGCCGTATCTATGATCCGCAAAACGGCAAAGAATACAAATGCTACATGAAGCTGAAAGACCCTAAAACATTGAATGTACGAGGTTATATCGGTATCTCCATGTTAGGCAGAACAGAGGTTTGGACGAGAGTGAAATGAGAAAGGAGTCTGGATACTGGATACTGGATACAGGATACAGGATACAGGAGTCTGGAGTTTAGTTATCGATTTTAACTCCAAACCCCAAACTCCAAACTTTCTTAAAGTACCCCTTTTGTAGAAGGCAGGTAATTAGAAAATGGATCCCTCTTTACGGCCATTCGGATGGCTTTGGCAAATGCTTTAAAGATGGCTTCTATTTTATGGTGTTCATTATCGCCCTTGCAGGAAATATTCAAATTACATTTGGCTGCATCACTGAATGATTTGAAGAAATGAAAAAACATTTCAGTGGGCATTTCCCCGATTTTTTCTCTTTTAAATTCAGCATCCCATACTATCCAGTTACGGCCACCAAAATCAATCAGCACCTTCGCTTCTGCATCATCCATGGGCAAGGCAAATCCATAACGTTCCATACCTCGCTTATCCGTTAGTGCCAATGCAAATGCCTCACCTAGTGCGATCCCTGTGTCTTCAATTGCATGGTGTTCATCAATATGTAGATCACCTTTTGTTGTAATTGCTAAGTCCATCTTGCCATGACGGGCGATCTGGTCAAGCATATGGTCAAAGAATCCCAATCCCGTTGAAATAGCCGTCTTACCTGTTCCATCCAGGTTCAGTGAAATGTTGATTTTTGTTTCATTGGTATTTCTTTCATGGTCTACTTTTCTTAAACCCAGTTTCAGAAAGGAATAAATTTCAGACCAGCTATCAGTTTCAAAAGCAATCGTGTCTCTTAACCTTAATTCCTGCTCTTCCGTTAACAATAATGCCTGAACAGGTGATCTGAAATAAATGGCTTTACAACCTACATTCTTTGCCAGTTCAATATCACTCCACCTATCACCAATTACAAAGGAATTGGCTAGATCATAAGCATTATTATTTATTAATTGCTGAACCATCGCAATACCGGGCTTCCTAGTGGGTTTGTTTTCTTCTGGAAATGAATGATCGATATGCATTTCATCAAATACAAATCCTTCACCAGCAAGTGTTCTTAGCATCAAGTCATGGAAAGGATAAAAGGTATTTGCAGGATAAATATCCGTTCCCATACCATCCTGATTGGTAACCATTACCTGGTAAAAATCAAAATCAGCTGCAATCTTTGCCAAAGTAGTAATGGCACCTGGAACAAAACTTGTTTTCTCAATACTGTCTACCTGGTAATCTGAAGGTGGTTCCTGTAAGATCACTCCATCCCTATCTATAAAAAGAATTCTTTTCATTGCTACTGTTTCCTTACTGTCTTTACTGATGTTAGAACTACTCATGACTATTTTAATTTTAACCTTACCTGCTTCACTTCCGATGCCGATACAGAAGAAGCTTTGTTAGTCCAGCTATTTCTTATATAAGTTAATACATCGGCTATTTGCTGATCAGAAAGCTCTTTGTGGGAAGCCATATTATTGCTGTAATATTCTCCGTCAAGTTCTATTCTATCCGACATACCTTTTAAAACTATCCGTATGATTTTTGCTTTATCATTACCTACTACATCTGTTGCACCATCTAAAGGCGCATTCAGATGGGGTACGCCACCACCATCTACCTGGTGGCATGATAAACAATGCTGAATATATACTGCTTTACCACGCTCAATTACAGTAGCAATATTTTCTGGCAACTTTGGTTTTGCCTTGCTCTTATTGGTTGTTTGAAAACTCATCAAAGCCATCATCGTTATGATCAACAGGGATATTTGCCTCATGAAATTTCTTTATTTTCCATTATAAATAATCCGGTAAATGGTTCCTTTGGTATCATCAGAAACATAGAGCGACCCATCCGGTCCCTGTGCCAATCCACAAGGGCGATGTTGCGCTGATCTGGGTGTTACGCCAGTTTCCATTCCTGAAAAACCATTTGCAAAAATTTCCCATTCACCAATTGGTTTGCCATTCTCGAATGGAGCAAAAGCTACATAATAACCTTCCTGTGGTAAGGGCGCCCTGTTCCAGGAACCATGAAAGGCAATAAATGCACCATTTTTATATTTTGCCGGAAACATATTACCTGTATAAAACAATAAGGCATTAGGAGCCATATGTGCAGGAAAGGTCATGGTAGGATCAATAACATTTTTACCGCCTTCTATTTTCCCATCGCCACCATATTCGGGTGCCAGGATCTTTTTTTTCTGCGCTGCATCATAATAAATATATGGCCAGCCCGCATCATCTCCTTTTTTCAATGCATACATTGCTTCTGCAGGCAATTCTGCACTTTCCTTCTCGGAATAAAGATTAGGGAAAAGATCATGCAATCCATCTCTACCATGTTGCATTACATATAATTGTTCTGTTTGATTGTTCCAGTCAAGACCTACTATATTGCGTAACCCGGTTGCATACCTGCTGCCATCAGCATAGGTTTGATTTAGTTTAT
>CALRUV010000027.1:0-21342 GCA_943371455.1 Chitinophaga pinensis
ACATACATGGTTTTAAATGGAGTCTTGCACAGGGTTATCGTTATATATTTGAAATGGATGCCGATTTTTCGCATAACCCGCAAGACCTGGAAAGATTATACCTGGCCTGCAAAAAAGATGGTGCAGATGTTGCCATTGGAAGCAGGTACGTGCCAGGTGGCAAAACAGAAAACTGGCCTATCGACAGGCAAATATATTCAAAGGGTGGCGCTTTTTATACCTGGTTAATAACGCACATGCCGGTTAATGACCCAACAGCAGGATTTATATGTTACCAAAGAAAAGTTTTAGAGGCCATCAATTTTAATATGATCCAGTTTGTAGGCTATGCATTTCAGATTGAAATGAAATTTTCTGCCTGGAAGCTAGGTTTTAGAATAGTGGAAGTGCCTATTACATTTGTTGACAGAAAAATTGGCATGAGCAAAATGAGCAAAGGCATCATTAAAGAAGGAGTGCTGGGTGTTATCCGAATACAATGGAAAAGCATGTTTAAGGATTATCGTAAAAATCTTAACAATACTGCCATAACATCTTCTCTGTAGCAAAATTTTTCTAAGCAATTGTAGGATCATTCAAATAATCAGACCGAAATTTATTGGCAGATTTTATTAGGATAACCGATGAAACAGGCACTGATCAAACTGCATATTTCTGTTTTTCTTGCGGGCTTTACAGGCATCCTAGGGGTTTTAATAACCTTAAATGAGGGCTTACTGGTTTGGTATCGAATCCTGATCACAGTTGTTACCTTGTATATATGGCTTTCTTTTAAAAAATCTATCAGTAAAATCTCGCCCGCATCCGTATGGAAGCTACTGGGAATAGGCAGTTTGATAGGATTGCATTGGGTAAGTTTTTATGGAAGTATCAAAATGGCCAATGTTTCTATCGGATTGATATGCTTTTCTTCTGTTGGACTTTTTACCTCCATTCTTGAGCCCTTATTCATGCGCAAAAAAATCAGTCTTGCGGAACTTGGTTTGGGTTTCATCAGTTTGGTGGGTATTTACCTGATTTTTCATTTTGATAACAGGTACCGCAACGGCATTTTAATGGGACTGGCATCTGCATTGTTAGCCGCATTCTTTAGTGTATTGAATAAGAAGCATGTTGCTATTGCAGCACCACAAACCATTATCTTGTATGAGCTAAGTGGCGGACTGTTGCTTTTGACTTTGTTGATGCCTTTGTACCTGTATTTTTTTCCTACTAATTATCTATTTCCGGGATGGTCTGATTGGGGCTGGTTATTTGTATTGAGTTGGTTATGTACCATTTTTGCCATGGACCTGATGCTGCAATCATTAAAAAAAGTATCAGCCTTTACACAAAACCTAAGTTTGAACCTGGAACCTGTGTATGGTATTATACTGGCTTTTCTGCTATTTAAAGACCATGAAAATGTAAACAGTAGTTTCTACCTCGGGTTGGGTTGTATCTTGTTATCCGTATTGTTACAGATGTATCGGATCATGTTCATGAAGCGCATTTGAAATGCCTGGCTATTTATTTTAGGGAATAAGCCACCACTTTATTGCCAAAAAATGTAGGCACATACAGTATCCTTTTTTTGGCATCATAACCTATATCGGCAGTGTTTAATTTTTGAGAACGGGTGTCTAATAAGGTTTCTTTATTGCCTTTGGCATCTATATAATAAATAACACCATTCCAGCAACTAACCAGGTATTCATTGGGTTTTACCATTTCAATGCCATCTGTGGTGGGGTCCATTCCTTCTGTTACATTGGTGATATTGCCATTCTCCAGCATTTTTAATAAATTTCCTTTATCCAGCACCAGCAACTCGTTGCCGATGGATAGGAGTCCGTTAGGCCCCTTTAAATTTTGTAATTGTGCCACAACAAAACCTTTTTCAATACGGTAAACCTTATTGTTACGGGAATCACTAACGTAAACAGCTCCTTTTTTATCAATGGTAATATCATTTAAAAAAATAGACCCTTCAATGGGGATTCGTTGCACAATGGATCCATTATCCATATCAATCACAATTACTTCTGTAAGGTCTGCTACATATAATTTGTTTTTATAGATACCCATTCCTTTGGGCGCATTCAGGCCGCTTACCCAATTGGCATTAAGAATAGTGCCATCAAGACCCAGTTTTGCAATGGATCCCTTACCATCTTTTTCGGCAGACATTCCATCAATATTAGAAATGTATAAGATTCTTCCCTTGGCATCTAATAAAACTGATTCCGGTGTTCTTAATACGGTATCTGTTTCCCATAATTTCTCCAGCCTATGTATTTGTGCCTCTCCTTTAATGGATGTTAATATAATGAGGGTAATGACTAAAAAGGTTATTTTTTCCAAGTTTTTGATTTTGGTTAAAAGTATCAACTTTTTATTAAAAAAATCTTTTGTGTTTGGCGGAATTACATTGTTAGCAATTAACTGGATAGCATAAAAAATGGTTTCAGCATATTTGCGCTTTATAACAGTTTTTATATTAATTTGTAAGCCTAAAAGCTATATTTTAGTAACCAACCGAAACAACCATGCAGTTTGAGAAAGTTCAGTCGTTCATTCTTGACAAATTAGAGAAGGAGATTCCTAAATCACTCACTTACCACAATGTGCACCATACCAAATCGGTAATACATAATGCAAAAGTGATTGCAGAAGCAGAAAGCATTATAGGAGATGAACTTACTTTGTTATTGACAGCTGCACTATTTCATGACACCGGTTTTTTAGAGGGGTATAAAAATCATGAAGATATTTCCTGTGATTATGCCAGGCAAATACTTCCCCAGTACCAGTATAATGAAGGCCAGATAGACCATATCTGCCGGATGATACAGACCACCAAGATTCCACAAAATGCAACTGAAAAACTGGAACAAGTATTATGTGATGCAGATTTGATGTACATGGGAACAGATCTGTACTTTAAACAATCTAAAAAACTATACAAGGAACTTAAAAACCTTGTGATAATTAAAACCTATGATGAATGGGTAGATTTTCAGGTTGATTTTATATCTGCACATGAATATTATACCACTTTCGCCAAAACCATCTATAGTTTAAAAAAAGGGCAAAACCTGCACATCATCAAAACAAGGGCGCACGACGAGAAGAAGCGAAAGCATGTGCGTTTTGATATGGGTTTTATCCAGGATCTTGTCTTTATTATCATAGGTGTTCTTACAGCAGCTTTTGCCTTGAATGGATTCCTGGTTCCCAATAAGTTCTTTGATGGCGGGGTCACGGGTATATCCCTGCTGATTCATGAACTGTATCATGTGAACCTTGCATGGGTTATCTTACTAGCCAATCTTCCTTTTATCATTCTATCCATTTATGGCATCAATTATAGTTTTGCCATAAAGACCATGGTATGTATCATCTTGCTGGGCTTGTGCTTGCATTATATCCATTTTCCGTTTATCACCAACGATAAATTACTAGTATCCATATTCGGTGGTTTCTTCCTCGGTGTGGGTATTGGACTTACGATGCGCGCGGGTTGTGCTGTTGATGGCATTGAAGTATTGGCATTGTATGCCTGGAGAAGGTCCAGTTTTACCATCAGTGAAATCATCCTGGCACTCAATATTATTATCTTTAGTATTGCCGCTTTTCAATTTGGTATCTCTACTGCACTATATTCTATGCTTACTTATTTTACGGCATCTAAAACCGTGGATTATGTGGTAGAAGGTATTGAAGCTTATACAGGTGTCACCATTATTTCATCCAACAGTGAAATCATCAAATACAGGCTGGTAAATGAATTGGGAAGGGGTATCACTATTTACAAAGGAGAGAGAGGTTACCTGCCGGGTAAATTTGAAGTACACGATGATTGTGATATTATTTTTACGGTAATCACCAGACTGGAATTAAGAAAACTACGCGATCTGGTTGCCGAGATCGATCCCAAAGCCTTTGTTTTTGCAAGTACCATTAAAGAAGCTTCCGGAGGTATCATTAAGCGGAGACATATGCATTAATCAGTGCTTCTTTTTTAAGTGATATTGCTCAATCGTTATACAAACTAAGTAGCAATAGCTATTTAATTGTTTGTAAGAATATTGGCACATTTTTATTGAAAAATATTGAAATGAAAATAGCTTACTTCTTATTGGCATGTTTATTTGCCATTAACGGATTCTCTCAAAAAAAGCCCTTAGACCATACTGTATATGATAGTTGGCAAAGTATTGCTGAAAAAGCAATTAGTCATGATGGTAAATATGTAGCTTTTGCTATTGTACCACAGGAAGGTGATGGTACCTTATATATACAATCAGTTAGTGGTGATTATAAAAAAGAAATTGCCAGAGGCTATGTTCCCGTTATCACGGAAGATAGCCGTTACCTGGTCTGCAGGATCAAACCTTCCTTTAAAGAAACAAGGGATGCCCGAATAAAAAAGAAAAGACCCGATGATATGCCCAAAGACAGTTTGGTGATCTTGGAGTTAGGGAAAGATGCTTATACCAAAGTGCCTCGGTTAAAAAGTTTTAAAGTGCCTGATAATTCCGGTAACTGGCTAGCATACCTTTTAGACAAACCATTGCCGGAGATGAACAGACAGGAACCCGATTCTGCTAACCGCATGAATGCTATGCTGGGTTATGCAGATAGTTTGATGCATGTTGCTGATAGTATCCGTAATAAGGCAACTGAGATTAAAGAAAAAGGTTTTGCGGCAACCAGACGTCCGGCCAGACAAGCACCTCCTGTTGTACCCAGAGTTGCTGAAGATCTTATTGAAGAAGGTACAGAACTCGTGTTAAAAAATTTACAAACTGGGGAAGAACAAAAGTTTAAATGGGTAAGTGAATTCTTTTTCAATATCAATGGAACATCTTTAGTAATGGAAACAACCCGCAAAATTGGCGATCCATCTATCAGGGCATCTGTTTTAAAGATAGATTTGGCATCTAAGAAATCAACCACAGTTTTCAAAAACTTTAATGATGCCAGAGGGTATCGGATGGATGAAAATGGACAGCAATTGGCATTTGTAGCAGAACGTGATAGCAGCAGCAAATCATTACAAAAATTTTACAAATTATATTATTATAAAGAAGGTGCCGATAGTGCTGTTTTGCTTGCTGATAAGTTTGTGAAAGGGATGCCGGCAAATTGGACGATCAGTGAAAATGCACAGATGAGTTTTAGTAAGTCAGGTAAAAGATTGTTTGCAGGTACGGCACCCATTTTACCGGTAAAAGATACCCTAACACCTGAATTCGACAGAGTAAGTGTTGATATCTGGCATTATAATGACGACCGTATACAACCGGTTCAACTAAAGAATCTGGAAATAGATTTGAGAAAGAATTATTTGGCAAATGTGCAAACAGAAACAAAACAATTAATGCAAATAGGGAATGAATCTTTCAGAAATGTATTGTTAACGAATGAAGGGGATGGTGCTATTTTTTATGCAGCTTCTGATGCTGGTAAAAGAATTGCTGCACAATGGCAGGGCTTTACCCTTAATGATCTTTATGCCATTGATGCGGCTACCGGATCTTCTTCTATCATTAAAAAAGATATCAAAGGAAACCTGTTAAGCGCGTCTTATTCGGGTAAATACCTGCTTTATTTTGATGAAAAATTGAGTAGCTATTTTGTGTATGATGCTGAAGCTAAAACCACCAAATCTATTGCGAAGGATATCAATTTTTCTTTGGCAGATGAACTGAATGATGTACCGGATGATCCCAATCCTTATGGCATCTTCAAATGGATTGAAAAAGATCGTTATGTATTGATCTATGACAGATATGATGTTTGGAAAGTAGATCCGAGTGGTGTGGAGAAATCCCTTTGTCTTACCAATGGCCGAAAGGATAAAATTCAATACCGCTTAGTTTCTACGGATAATGACGAAAAATTCCTTAAGGCAGACCAAAAAATCCTCTGTCGTTTATTTGATGAAAAAGATAAATCAGCAGGATTGGGTTATTTGAGCTTGTTGCAGAATGGTGATTTTAATTTGCTTTTTAAAGAAGCGGTGAGCCTTAGTGCTGCCAATAGTATCGACAAAGCTAAACATGCAGATGTTTTGTTGTATTCAAAAGAGAGTTATGTGAAGTCGCCCGATTTGTATGTACATCCTATAAATGGGTCTGCTACACAATTGTCTCACACCAATAAACAGCAAGCAAGCTATAATTGGGGCACTGCAGAAATATTTAAGTGGAAAGCGTTTACAGGCAAAGAAACGGAAGGGGTTTTGTATAAACCGGAAGACTTCGACCCGAATAAAAAATATCCCATGATCGTTTATTTCTATGAAAGAAATAACCAGACATTACATAATTACATTGCTCCAGCACCCACTAGGTCAAATTTAAATATCAGCTTTTTTGTGAGCAGGGGCTATATTGTTTTTGTTCCGGATATCTGGTACAAGATTGGTTATCCCGGACTAAGTGGCTACAATTATATTCTGAGTGGTACGAGGGCGGTGGTTAGTAAGGGTTATGTGGATAGCACTAAAATTGGATTACAGGGGCAGAGCTGGGGTGGATACCAGATTGCTTATCTAATTAATAAAACCAATTTATATGCTGCTGCCTGGGCGGGTGCACCAGTGGTAAATATGTTTAGTGCCTATGGTGGCATCAGGTGGGAGAGTGGCGTAAACAGGCAGTTTCAGTATGAGCATACACAAAGTAGAATTGGTGGATCTCTTTGGGAAAAAACAGAACTGTACAAAGAAAATTCGCCATTATTTACTTTGCCTGCAGTTAAAACACCACTGGTTATTATGAATAATGATGCAGACGGTGCTGTTCCTTGGTACCAGGGTATTGAGTATTATACGGCAATGCGCAGATTAAATAAAAAGATCTGGTTGTTGAACTATAATGGAGAAGGTCACGGACTTGTAGAGCGAAAAAATAAAAAAGATATTTCTATCAGAGAACAACAATTCTTCGATTATTTATTAAAAGGAGAGAAGCCTGCAAAATGGATCAGTGAGGGATTGCCGGCAGTGTTGAAGGGGAGGGATATGGGGTTGGGGTATTAGAGTTTTGAGTTTGGAGTTTTGAGTCTGGAGTCTGGAGTTAAGTTATTATTGATGAGGTCTGCTTTTATTGGGCAGACCTTTTTTTGTAATTTATTTAACCGCAAGGACGCTAGTACACAATGGATACGCAAAGGACAAATGACAGAATCTCCTTTTTTAGAACGATGTTTCAAAGTAAAGTGACGGCAAAGAGCATTAAAATATCAAAATAATTTATTATATCATTCATTTTATTTAACAAGTAACTATATCATAATAATAGAATATCTGATTTTTCTGTTATTATTGTGCACCAACCTGTAAAAAACTGTTTTGATTTGTAGTACCCCCAACTGCTTTTATCCAAAACGAGTGCATGCTATGCATTCTGTAAGTTTATATACCTATCTCATTCTCTTTTTTACATCATTTATTTTTTTAGGAAATTATTTTTTGCAATTAAAACAATTGTATGCGTAAAACTTTTACTCCTTCAAGGATCATCCTTTTTTGCCTGTTTGTTATTGCTTCTACTTTTGGCAAGGCACAATCAATTGTATGGAATTTTAGTGATGGTACGGCAAACCCTGCCAATACCATTGCTAACCTTAGTTCTTCTGTTCTAACACAAGGCAACAATAATGGTACAACTACATTTATCACATCAACTTCTGCCTCATCAGGTTATGTAGGTGCAACCGGAACGAACAATGCGGGTCTTGCTGCACGAGTTGGTGCACTCAACACAGCTGCAGTTGGAAGTCCATATATTGAGTTTACCTTAACGCCTGCTTCAGGATATTTTATCAATTTAACCGGGATCAACTTTGGTGTGAGAAGCACAAGTACCGGTCCTCAGGCTTACACACTAAGAAGTAACCTGGATGCTTACAGTACAGATATTGTTACAGGAACAATTACCAATAATAGTTCCTGGAGCTTAAAATCAAATGCGGGGTTGAATGTTGTGGGTACTTTGAATACGCCTGTCATATTTCGATTGTATGGCTATAATGGAGCGGGATCCCCAGGTGTCAATACCGCAAATTTCAGGTTTGATGATATCACTGTTTCTGCCAATGCTTCATTATCAGTAATTTCCAACAATGCCAAGCTTTCTTCTTTAAGTACAAGTGTGGGTTCTTTGGTTCCTAATTTCAGTTCGCTGGTAAATAATTATACTGTTGCTGTACCAAGCACTACCGGTTCTGTACTACTTAATTTTACAAAAGCTGAATCCAATGCAACGGTAACAGCCAGGATTGATGGTGGCGTTTATGGAAATGCCTTATTAGCTTTTCCTTTGAATGTAGGCAATAATGTGATCGATATAAAAGTAACAGCCCAGGACGGAATTACCACCAATATTTACACGCTTACCATCAACAGAGCTACCCCCGCAGTTCCGCTAGTTTTATTAAATTCAGGGTTAGCCGATTTTGGAAATGTATGTATCAATAATAGTTCTGTTAATTCATTTACTTTAAATGGAAATGACCTAGATGGTTCCGCTATCAATATTTCGGCACTTACAGGATTTAGTTATTCATTAAATCCAGGTGGACCATTTACCAGTACCCTAAGCATTCCTTATAGTGGTGCAGTGTTAGCGTCTACCCAGGTTTATGTTCAATTTTCGGCTGTTTTGGTTCAGGCTTATGATGGTACTATCCAAATAAGTGGTGGCGGTATAACGCCTGTTCCTTTTTCAGCAACAGCTTCAGGAATCAATACCCACGCATCTGTAAATACCGGCACCAGTGTGGTAGGCGGAACTACAGCTACTTTGAATGGCACTGGACTTCTTGCAGGCTGTTCGCCCATTACTGCTTACGGATTTGAATACAGCACCACCGCTGGTTTTGCCAATGGAACAGGTACTCAGGTAAGCGCAATTAATGTAAATGCGGGTACTTTCAGCAAATCAGTTACCGGATTGAATGGTGCCACTACTTATTATTACAAGGCATTTGTTACTGATGGTACCAGCACTTATTATGGATTACAAAGTAGTTTTGCAACTTCCTCAGTAGTGCCTGTGATCATGTCGGCACAACCACTTTTCCGTTATGCGGAAAACTTTGCAGATATCAATAACTGGCAGTCAAATTTTACGGGCGGAATCGGCGCTAATCGCTTTTCATCTGTTGCTGTTAACGCAACTGGTACCATACCTTCTGCTACCCGAATAACCACGGCAACAGCAAGTTTTTCATCCGGAACCAGCGGTGGAGTTCAGAGAGGCTTAGGAAATATACAGCTATTATCAACTGGGGCAACAGACAATACAAGTGCCGCTGCCATTGAGTTCTACATGGATTTTAGCGGTATGAATACCGGAACCCTTAGTTTCGATTGGGCTTCCGTGAATAATTCTACCGGTAACAGAAATGGTTCCTTACGTGTGTATGGAACGGTTGATGGCACTAGTTATACAGAACTGGTTACTGCCAATGTGTTGAATTTTACCAATAATGTGCCTTCAACAGGCGTAGTTAATAATATAGCACTTCCTGCTATTTTTAACAATAGTTCTACAGCCAGGTTGCGTTTTTATTACCATAATGGAACAGGTGGCAGTACCGGATCAAGACCAAAAATCAGTATCGATAATTTAACAGTAACAGGTGTTCCTGCTATTGCATGTGTGGCACCAACTGCTAATCCCAGCTCCTTAACCTTCCCATCAAAAACCGAAACCACTATTCAGGGAAGTTTTCTGGCAGCAAACCCCGCCGTAAATGAATATTTGGTGATCATGAGTACGGCTAGCAGTTTAACTTCTAATCCTTTAGATGGTCAAACCTATACCATTGGAGATAATATTGGAGATGGAACGGTGATTGCAAAAGGTTCTGACCTTACTTTTAATGCAACTGGCTTAACAGGTTCTACCACTTACTATTTCTTTGTGTTTCCTGTTAACAGTGTATGTACAGGTGGCCCATTATATTTAACCACCAATGTATTAACAGAAGATGAAACAACGCAGGCAGGTTTACCTGCATGTGCTGCACCATTATTACAACCTACAAATTTACAAGCGGCTGTTGCTATCAATTCGATTCAGGGTAATTTTACTGCTGTTACTGCTGATGAGTATTTGGTATTGCAAAGCACAGATGCATCACTTACACAAATTCCATTGAATGGTGTTGTATACAATGCCGGTGCGGTATTAGGCAATGCAGTGGTTATTCAGAGAAACGCTAATTCCGGATTTGTTTCTAACAATCTGAATCCTGCAACCACTTATTATTATTTTGTATTCAGTATTAATTCACAGACTTGTGTGAATGGTCCGGCTTATCAAACGGTTGACCCGCTTACAGGATCCTTTACCACATTGCCTTTGCCGGTATGTGTAACACCCGCATCTCAAGCTACAAATTTATCATTCCAAACTTCTAATAATAGTGTCACCGGCACATTCAATCTAGCTGGTAATGGACTGAATTACCTGGTTGTAAGGAGTAGCGCAGCTTCCCTCAATGCATTGCCACAAGACAATATTGATTATGGTCCTGGCGCATCATTGGGTGGTGGTACGGTAGTCTCTAATAATGCTGCGGGTAGTTTTAGCGCTAATGGTTTATTGAGTGCTACTACTTATTATTTCTTTGTATTCTCTGCTAATAAAAACTGTACAGGCGGTACCAAATACCTTACAGCATCTCCATTAACCGGAAATGCAACAACCACCAATGCACCGGTAAACAATTATTATTTCGGAACCCTGCATTCCCATTCTGATTATTCGGATGGTAATAAGGACAACCCTGGTTTTACCCCTGCACAAAACTATGCTTATGCTGCACAATCCCTGGGGATGGACTTCTTAGGCATTTCAGAGCATAACCACTTCTCTTCATTAGACAATCCAGGTAATGAATTGGCCAAGTATCATTTAGGTGTTGCGCAGGCTGCTGCTTTCAATGCCTCAAACCCTAATTTCCTGGCATTGTATGGTATGGAATGGGGTGTGATATCCGGTGGTGGTCACGTAGTAGTGTATGGTGATGGATTATCAGAATTATTTGGATGGGAGTCTAATGTTAATGGTAGTTCAGGACCTAACTATGATGTGTATGTACCTAAAAGTGTTTACACTGGAGCTTCCGGATTATTTAAAACGGTGAATGATTATGCAGCAAAAAATGCATTTACAACTTTGGCGCATCCGAACAATACGGATTTTAATAACTTATCGAATTCTCCTTATGACCAGGCTGCAGATGATGCTATATCAGGAACAGCGGTAGAAAGTGGACCATCAACTTCTACTAATACCACTTATTCCAATCCCGGCTCTTCCATGTTTTATTTGTGGTATTATCAGAAATTATTGTCGAAGGGTTATCACCTCGGACCCGTAATTGACCATGATAACCACAACACTACTTTTGGCAGAACAACAGCTTCAAGAACAGCTGTTATTGCACCTTCATTAACACAAACAGATCTGATCAAAGCAGTAAAGGATATGCATTTTTATGCTACACAAGATCTTGATGCAAAAGTTGATTTTACCATCAATACACGTATTATGGGTTCCATTTTTGCTGATAGAAACGCACCGGCTATTTCTGTAAATATTACAGACCCTAGCACCAATACCTCCAATGCCCTGATCAGGGTTATGTTTGGTATTCCGGGCAGTGGTATTAACCCTGTTGTGAAAGATTCTGTTTTTGGAAGTACTTTAAATTTTGTAGATAATGGCCTTGCCAATAATGCAACCGGCTATTATTATATTGATATCACCAATGGAACAACAAGAATAGTAACTTCTCCCATATGGTATACCAGAACATGTTCTGCTAGTAGTGAGTTGAATATTACAGCATGTGGTAGTTACACATGGGGAACTGATACTTATACTAGCTCTGCTACTATTACCAAATCATTTACCACCCTTTCAGGATGTGATTCTACTGTAACCCTTCACCTTATCATCAATAACAATCCAGTAAGTGCAACATTGGCTCTGGATGGTTCTGATACCGGTTGTCCGGGAACGGGTGTGCCTTTAACTGCAACTATCAATGATGGTGGCAATGGTGCTATCGTTTCTTATGAATGGATAAAAGATGGCAATTCAATTGCAACAACTAATGGAACGCAATATAATGCACCGGTAACCGGTACCTATTCGGTAAAAGCCATCAATGCAAATAATTGTTATGTGCTTTCCAATAGTATTTCCTTGAATGTAGTAGATATCATTGCTCCGGTTCCAATTGTTGAAACCTTACCAGTTTTAACAGGCGCATGCAGTGTTACTGTATCTGCAATTCCAACTGCTTTGGATAATTGTGCAGGCATACGCAATGCCCAAACAACTGATCCGCTTAGCTATACACAACAAGGAACCTATACAATTACTTGGACTTATAACGATGGCAATGGTAATAGCAGTTCACAAACACAAACAGTTATTGTACAAGACACTGAAAAACCACTGATAACAGCACCTTTTGCTTACAGTGTAGTAAATGATGCGGGTGTATGTGGTGCCACTTTGTTAAGCATTGGCACTCCATTGGTACAAGACAATTGTGGTATTGCATCTGTAACCAATAACCATCCTGCAACATTCTATCCGATAGGTACTACAGAAGTAATCTGGACAGTAACGGATGTGAATGGTAATGTTACCGATACGGCTAAACAATTGATCACTGTAATTGACAATGAAATACCAACAATCAGTGTGAGCAATATCAATGCTGTTGCTGATGCAGGACAATGTTATGCAACCATCACATTGGCAACACCTGTAACCAATGATAATTGTGGTATAGCTTCGGTGGTGAATAATCATCCAGGTTCACAATTTGCAGTAGGTGTAACACCTGTAACCTGGACGGTTACTGATAATAATGGATGGACAAATACAGTAATACAAACCATCACAGTAACTGATACACAAAAACCACTGATCACTGCACCTTTTGCATATAGTGTGGTAAATGATGCAGGTGTTTGTGGTGCAACTTTAATAAGTATTGGTACGCCATTGGTACAAGATAATTGTGGTATTGCATCTGTAACCAATAACCATCCTTCAACATTCTACCCTGTAGGTACTACAGAAGTTACCTGGACAGTAACGGATGTTAATGGAAATATAACGGATACAGCTAAACAACTGATCACCGTTATTGACAATGAATTACCAACCATTAATGTTAACAATATCAATGCTGTTGCAGATGCCGGACAATGTTTTGCAACGATCACATTGTCAACACCTGTAACCAATGATAACTGTGGTATTGTTTCGGTGGTGAATAATCATCCAAGTACACAATTTGCAGTAGGTGTAACATCTGTAACCTGGACGGTTACTGACAATACAGGATGGACGAATACAGTGATTCAAACAGTTACTGTAACTGATACACAATTACCTACCATTACCGTTACTGATATTTCTGTAAATAATACAGCAGGTTTATGTAATGCCAATGTTGTATTAGCTGCACCTGTTGTTGCTGATAATTGTGGAATTGCATCGGTTACAAATAATCATCCTTCTCCCATTTACAATGTGGGTACTACTGATGTGATTTGGACAGTAACAGATATACATGGTTTAACAAGTACAGCAGTGCAACATGTTATGGTGGTGGATGCGGAAGCACCAATTATTACTACTCCGGGTAATTTAAGTTTCTGTTTCAATAATCAACAAACTTATTCGATCCCTGTAATTGCGGCAACTGATAATTGTGGTTTAGCTTTCATCAATTATGTAATTACTGGCGCTACCAATAGATCTGGTTCGGGTACTGATGCAAGTGGCTTATTTAACCAAGGTTTATCTGTTATTACTTATACAGCAACAGATGTAAATGGACGATCCCAATCAGCATCCATCAATATTACAGTTACAGGCTTGCCTTCCAATACTGCTATTACAGTAAGCAATGCTGATGCATTTTGTAATCAATTGGTATTAACAGCCAACAGCAATGCATCTAATGCAAGCTACCTATGGTTTTCAGGTAATACGGCTTTAACCAATACCAAAGAATTAAGCTTGGGACAAACCAATGCGGATGGAGTGTATAGTGTGATAGTAATAGCCAATGGTTGTTCAAGTGCTCCGGCAAATTATACTTATACTAAGCAAAATCTATTGAGTGCTTATACGATAGTTGCAACCGATTTTGTTTCATTGGGTGAGAACAATACAGTAGGTAGTGGAAGTATTGGTGTTACTGCACCATGGGGTTCTGCCTGGTTCCGTAAAAATAGTTCCGTAACGGCACCCGGTTCTTTTGTAAAAGCCAGGTTTATCCAGAAGCTGGGATACAATATCAATATCAGTAATCCTATTACTGCAGCTGCAACAGGTATTGCTTTACCTACCATGTTTTTAAATACAGCCAATACGAATAATTTACCTTCGAAAGAAGTGGCAAAGAATAGCACGAGCACGATAAATGGTAATTACCGCAACCTAACTTTAAAGAAAGGGTCTAATACAACCCTTACCGGTACAGTGTTTGGTAGCATCAAGGTAGAGCAGGGTGCAAGGGTGAAATTCACAGCAGCTACTATTAGTATTGGTAAAATGGATATTGATAAAGGACCAAAACAAGGGTACAGTTATGTGCAATTTGCTTCAGATACGAAACTGTTAATTAGTGATAAAGTAGTGGTGGGCAGTCAGGTTTATATCAATCCGGATAATTACAAAGTCACTTTCTATCTGGGTGATCAAAAATCAGATGAAGAACAGTTTGTGGTGAAAGGTGGAGATACTAAAATAACAGCGAATGTTTTTGCCCCAAGAGGAAAAATAAAAGTAACCGGTGGTTATAGTTATGGCGATAGTGATGATGATGATGAACGCAATTTCGGACAGGGAAATAGTTATGTTTATATGACGGGTACTTTTATTGCTAAGGTGGTAGAAGGTAATGGCAAGAATATTATCTGGAACAGCTTTACCTGTGGTGCAGTACCTGTTGCTGTTGCAACAAATGATGCGGTGATTACACAATCTGGTAAAGCAGAAGAAAAATTAATCATCACTTCGGAAGAAGAACTGAAAGTAACAGTGATGCCAAATCCAAGCACTACCTACTTTACCCTGAAGCTGGAGAGCAAATACCAAACAACTGTTGAAATGCGAGTGATGGATGGTGCTGGTAGGGTAGTGGATGCAAAATCCAAACTGGGAGCTAATAGCACTTTGCAGATTGGTCAGAATTATAGTAGTGGTACTTACTATGCTGAGTTAATTCAGGGTGGTATTAGGAGAGTGGTGCAGTTGGTGAAGGTGAAAGGTTAAAAGTTAAAAGTAAATCGTGTAGGTCTGCTCAATTTTTGGGCAGACCTTTTTTTGGGTAGTATTAGATTAACCGCAAAGGCGCTAAGGCGCTAGGGTGCGCGAGGAAGGGCTAAAACAAAAAGCAATTGAATATCGAATATCGAATCCGCCTAGGCGGAAATGTCGAAGTGAATGAAGAATTTTTAATGAATGATTAATTCTTCAAAACTCAAAATCCAAAACTCAAGACTCTAAACTCACCTCTGTTTCTTCTGCAGATAATCAGTCATTTTTTGTACATGCGCTCTTGAAATAGGGATCTCGATATCACCTATAAACACAGATTTAGAATTGGTGCGTTGTACAGCCATCAGATTTACAATATAAGATCGGTGGATGCGCTTAAACAAATTTTCCGGTAATTCCATTTCAGCCCATTCTAAGGACTGGCGTGCGACAATCTTTTGTGATTTAGTGAAGATGTTGATGTAATTACTATTGCTTTCAATATATAAAATATCTGTAAAAGTTATTTTCAGATTTGTATTGTTTTCTTTGATCAGTAAAAAAGAATTTTCCGGTTTTTCTTTCGATTTTAATGCAATTTGAATGGAAGCAAATAGGTCCGACTTCTTATAAGGTTTTGTAAGATAGTTGGTGGCTTTTGTTTGTATCGCTTCTTGTATAATTAGTAGATCAGCATTGGCTGTAATAAAGATATAGGGTAGATTTTCTATTGCATCAATATATTGGGAGATTTCTAAACCGTCTCTAGGTTGTTGCAAATGTAAATCAAGTAAAACGAGGTCTGGCTCTATATGATCGATCATTTGGATCGCCATTTTTTTAGTATGCGCTAAAAAGATCTGACTGAAACCAAAGCCCACCAGATACAATTTTATTTGTTCTGCAATCAATACTTCATCTTCTACAATCAGGATCTTTATTGTTTTCATGCTTCCATTTTTTTAAAATGAAGTTCATAAGAAAAATGTCCTTCTGTTACCATGGTAAATTGACCGTCTAATTGTCTGGAAAAAATATCAACCAGACTTCTACCTAAACCGGTGGATATGTTTTTATCCATCGAGTAGCCATCTCCATTATCGCTTACTAGTAAATTGAACATACCCAACTGGTTGTCAAATTTAAATTGTACGCTAATTATTGGATCTTTTATTTGGTTAAATGCATGCTTAAAAGAATTACTAACCAATTCTGAAATGATCATACCTAATGGCAGTGCTGTTTTTGAATCCATTATATAATCTTCCAGTTCCAATTCAATATTGACTGATTTTGTATCTTCTACCGCCATTTCTTTTAAATTCTCTACCAATTCATGAATATACTTTTTCATAGATATTCCTATTTCTTCTTTTTTATGATAGAGTAATTCATGAACCAGCGACATGGCTTTTATCCTTCTGGAAGTGCCTAATAATGCTTCTATCACATCAGGTGAATATTGGTTATTTAATTGCAATTCTAGAATTGCTGAAATGAACTGCAAATTATTCTTTACACGATGATTGATCTCGTTTATCAATACATCTTTTTCTTTATTTTGATTTTCAATGGTCTGTAAACTTATGAGCAATGCATTTTTCTCATTACTAATAATTTTTGTTTGCTCCTGTACTTTATTTTCTAATAGCTCATTAATTAGGTCTTGTTTATTTTCTTTTTGCTTAAAATAAAACACAATTCCTATAATGATAAATAATCCGAAAATTATTCGAAAAACCCATGTATTATACCAGAAATTATTAACCTCAAAATTCAATGGATTGGCGTAAAAAGTTTTATCCTTATCTTTTGCCACCAAAACAATTCGATAATTATTGGGCTGCGCGTCACTAATTACAATATGTCCTTTGTTTTCAAAGGTGTGGATACTTGTATCCCCATTACCGGAAATAAGTAAATATTTTATATCTATAAAATTTTCTCTTCCCCAATAGATCGCTGTAAAGTTGATATTGATTTTTTGATTGGGCCATATGGATACTTTTTTATCTTTTGCTATTTCTTGATCATTCACCTTTATTGAGGTAAAAGTGATAATCGGTGCTTTTTTTTGTGGGTCTTGAAACAATGGATTGAAGATCATTTTTTTATTGGCATCTGTCCAATAAGGGTTACCCAAAGAATCAAGAAGAACCAACCCACCAACCGATACAAAACTGCCGTTTGATTGGTTATAAAAATGGAGTTCTTTTAATCTAATGCCATCGAAAACAAAATATTCAATTCCTTTATCTGTAGTTACCCATAATTTACCTTGTGAATCCACTACCATCGACTTCAGGTTATTAGATGCGAGTCCATTGCTGGTGTTTAATTGGTACACTTTATTTTTATTGATCACATATAAGCCATGGTTGTTAACAGCCATAAAACTTGTTGTAGCATCTTTTACATAATAACTATTTACTTGCCGGGTAAACATACTATCACCAATATGCAGGTTTTGAATGGTGCTATTACTAAAGCGCTGAAACCCATTATTGAAAGCACAGCAGACATTATTTTCTGCGTCCAGATACAACTTTATTGGAACCATACTTAATAAGCCGGTAGCCTCGGTGAAATGTTTGAATACCTGATTTTCATAACTAATCACTCCATAATTCATTGTGCTGAACCAGAGTTTTCCATTACTATCCTTCTGCATACTATAAATGGTGGTATGTTCTTTAAAATTGGTGTATTTGTAACAAACAAATTCTTGCTCTTTCCCGTACATGATACCCTCCCCATCATAACCTACCATCCACATGGAACCATCTTTGTTAAGAATTCCATCAATTGGATAATAAATACCGGCTACTCCGTTTGCAAGATCATTCATGTATTGTGTTGAAAGCGTATCATGCTGATAAATTAGACCTGTTCCACTGGTAAAAAGCCAGGTGCCGTTTTTATTATCTCTTATTGTTTTTTGTATATGTCGCGTGTATTTATTAGGAAGTGCTAATTGATAGATCAGGTTTTCATTCAATCTTGAAAAACCACCTAATAGATCTGCGATCCATAAATTATGAAAACTATCTTTCATCATGAAATAGGCGTTAGAAGATACTAACCCGTTAGAACCTCTTATAGAAAATAGATCGGTATCGCTTAAATAAGTAACACCCCACCCATAAATGGAAAGCCACAAACCTTTGGGTGCTTTTTGCATATCAAAGATTCTGTCTGTGTACCTGCCGTTTACTGTATACTGAATTGTATCCTTCGGCTTCATACAGATCAAACCGTTTGTATAGGAGCCTAACCATATTCCTTTTTCATCTTCCACTATGGATCTGATGATTGAAATTCCAATCGTAGGTCCATTCATGTTTGCAAACATGTTCAGCATTTTATCTGGTTGGATGATCACGATCCCGCTGTTCCATAATGCGATGTAGATATTGTTTTGCTTATCGATGAAGGTATTAAACACATAATTATTCGGAAGCCCACACCTGGTATCATAGATCTGTATTTTGTTTTGGTTAATACAGATAGCACCACTTTGTTTGGAAGATATCCAAATACGTTTTTGGTTGTCCTGCTGAACTTTGAAACAAAATAAATTTTGGAAATCTACTTCCTTGCTGGATAAGGTAAATAAGGTATCATGCTGTAAATAATACAATCCTTTGTTAGTGGCTATCCATAGTCTTTTCTGCGAGTCAAACAAAAGAGAATTGATCTCATTTGCTGAGAACTGTTTTGTTTGTGCATACAGGTAATAATGATATCCATCATATTTGATCAATCCTGATTCAGATGCGATCCAGATATTATGGGCATCGTCTTCTGCAAAATCTTTGCTGTCTGTTCCTACATAACCATGTTGTTTATCTGTGTAGTTAACATTGAAATCAGCATTATCCCTGGTAAGCAGGGGAGCTGCTTCCAAAATTTCAGGAACTGGTAGTGGGATGGCTTGATACCTAATCGATCCGCTTACAGGAACCGTGGGTGTTGTTTTAAGGATCTTTGTTTCCGGATCTATTTTTCTTTGCTGAAAAGTATTACGCTCATTTGGGTAAACGATTTTCTTCATCCACATTTTGTGTTGGGTAACGGGCAGAATTGTTGGTTCGCCCTTTACCTTGGCATTTACCCAGGAAGCATCCCCTATATAAATAGGCTGTTGTAATTGAGCAGAAGAACTTCCTGTCAAAACAATTAAAAGTAATATGATAGGGATCAATCGCATAAGCAAGTAACTAAAATAGGTATTTCATACCTCAGAGATAAAATTTAATATGAATAATGCTTTTTAACAAGGAATTACCCATCATCTTGATTTTACTATATCAGCTAAATAATCTTTTTTAAGTTGTTAGCGCCTTTGTTGGATTTCTACTTTTTGATAAAATTCCCTTTGTTTAAAATATGAAATTTCAAAAGCCGGTTTATGCTTTGATGCTACTCAGAATCTTTTTGTTTAATGTAATGGTAAGATTTTAAACATAAAAATTGTACAACGCACAGCTTATTTCCTGCCAATCGCATGATTTTGTATGTGAATGAATACTAAAGCGGCTTTGAAAGCGTTACTGCAAATGAAATGTAAAGCACATATTTCTCCTCAAATCCTTCTAAATCTAATACTGTAGGGGCTTTCAGCCGATGCTTCATTTTTTAGTCAGCTCATTTTCAATGGATTAAATTGAACTTTTTGGGAGCTCCTGCCTTAAAAAAAGGAGTTAAAAGAGGTTATTTTATGCATTTCACACCTCAAAACTGTCTAATCGCAACATTTTTTTTTAATAGTTTTTTAATTCTCAAATGGAACCCTAATTTAGGGATACAATTGAAATAGATTCCTCTTGGTGTTTTAAAATCCTGGAAGACCTCTGCCCCCCGCAGTACTTCTCATCCTATCCAAACCTTTTGGTTCTATGTAATTGTAGAATGCTAGATATACTGTCTGGTATTTACTTTTTGTTGGGACCGCAACCAAAACCTGCTTATGAAAAACGCCTTGAAGCGTTGTGCTGATCTATGTATGTCATTGATTCAGTCAACGTATTTACTATTAATATCAATTTCTTCAGCTTCCATTTCTGGACTTTTAATCAGCAGTACATCACATTTTAGCAATTACAAGAACCATATCTTGGTTCAGGAATATATTTTCATTCATTCAAACAAAGTAAATAACTAATTCATATCCCAACCACTTATATCACAAACGCTAACCTATGACAACAATTTTATCCTCAAATTCGGCTTCAGCACAACAAAAGAATGTTTCTTGTAAGGCTTCATTCTTACGCAATCATGCTGTTAAGTTCATGTTCACCCTTGCAGCGACTTTGATTTTCGCTTTTGGTGTACTTGCTCAAACCACAACTTTTAATTTTAGTGGTTCGATTGTGAATTATACCGTGCCGGCTGGTGTTACCTCGATAACAATAGACGCATATGGTGCACAAGGTGGAAGTGGAGCTATTTATGGCACTAGTTTAGTTGGTGGTAAAGGAGCTCGGATGAAAGGCACTGTAAGTGTTACGCCAGGTGAAATCATAAAAGTATTGGTAGGACAAATGGGTGGATCAAGTGGTGGCCCTCATGGAAATGAAAATGGTGGAGGCGGAGGATCATTTGTAGTTAGACAAACCGGAAATGTTCCCTTGGTGGTTGCGGGTGGTGGTGGTGGTGCACCTTCAACGACATATGGCCTTATCTGTCCAAGAACGCCGGCTTTAGCTGACGGTCAGATTACAACTTCAGGTTCATCCATACATTGTTTAAACGTTACAAATGGCGGAACTTCTGGAAATGGAGGAAGTTCAGGTGGATTTTACCAGGGTGGTGCTGGTGGAGGTTTTTATACGGATGGCGCAAATGGTGGAACGCATTGTTCACTTGCATTTGGTGGAAAAAGTTTCCTGAATGGCGGAACAGGAGGAGCAGGAAATAATTGTTACAATTCAAATGATTTCGGTGGATTCGGTGGTGGTGGTGGTGGTATGTTAAGCGGACCTGGCGGTGGCGGCGGTTATTCAGGTGGCGCAACAGACGGAGCATGGTCTGGATATTC
>CALRUV010000028.1:0-20810 GCA_943371455.1 Chitinophaga pinensis
TTGTTTGGGACCTTCCTTATCTGGCCTTTTATAATAAATCAGGCTGTTTTCTATATTCCCCTGGCGCAGTTTTAGCCTTCCGTTTGGAACGGTAAAATAGGTATCTTTCTGGTGGTCTAATCCCAGAAAACGAGCCCCGTTAGCAAGTAAAAATGCTTCCACCTTTTCGGGTTGAAAGCATTTTGCTTTGATTTCAATATTAATATGGTTCATCTTATTTCTCCGAAGGGTTGCTTTTGCCTGCCAATAGTTTTTCCAATGCTGTTTCTAAACGTCGTTTGCGGGTTTCTTCCTTTTTGGCACCTTCTATCCAGCTAACATATTCTTTCTGGTTGGTGAAAGAAAGGGAAACGAAGAATTCCTGTGCATCCTTATGTTTGGTAAAAAGCTTACCCAGTTCTACGGGAGGAACAACTAATCGTTTCTCAAAATCGATCCCATTGATCTCGGAAGACTTAAGTTCCGATGAAAATGCACGGGTTTTGTTGGGTATTTTATCCGACTTTTTAAAACGCATAGCACTCCAAACATGGTCCATCGCTACCTGACGTACACACTCATAATCCCTCTTGGTTAAACAATCCCAGCTACAATCACGGTTCAGATCACTTACGATCTTACTCGCGGTTTTAGGATAGGCAATCCAGAGTTTAGTGTCTTCATGTAAGGCAGGAAACACTTCATTCAACACATTCACCAATTGGTTCTGACTTAGGGCAAAAACCAGTGCAAAATCTACTTTTTTGCTTTTCAGCAAAGGCGTAATATTTTTTGCGTAAGTTATTTTGGCAAATTGCTTCTCAATAGAGGATGGCAAGCCCTGGATAAGCAGGTTCTTTTCATCTTTCAATTGTAACTTTTCTAACAAGGTTGGATTCGACATGCCTAAAAAGTAATTTAGGTGGAAAAATAAAAGGTGGGCAAAGTTAAAAAATTGTTACCACAGTTTGCAAACAAATCAATGGTTATTTGGTTGTTAAGCGTTAAATTTTGCAGTTTTAGCCGCTTTTACGTCAACGTATTTTATTTTTTTTTAATGGCTTTTGGTAATATTGGAGCAAATCATCCATCTTATTACGCAGAGTTTCGATACGTTCTTCTGTAACGGGATGGTTACCCATCACCTTCGGGCGACCGCCGGTTATTTTCATACGCTTAAGCCTTTCCCAAAATACGATAGCTTCCCGGGGGTCGTATCCGGCATTAGCACAGATCATTCCGCCCAGGTAATCAGCTTCTTCTTCGTCGTGCAGAGAAAATCCAGGTATCATGCCAATTTGGTCACCGATACCAAAGGACATCATATAAAATTCCATTGTTTCTGTGGGTTTGGCCTCATAAGCCGTTCTGAGGTCTTTCCCATCCATATATTCCCGCAAAATCTTCCGCAGGCGTTTGTCACCATGAAAAAGAAGTACATGTGCAATTTGGTGACTAATCACTACAGCTAAAGAAGCTTCACTTTGAGAAACGGGCAATAAACCAGTATTGACGATCATTTTACCTGTTGGTAAACACCAGGCATCTCCCTTACTATCATCCAGCAAACTGATTTCCCAATGGAAACCTTCTAAATCTTTTAACTTTTTTTCTTTTTGGTAATAGTTAATTACACTTTCTATGATGCGGTTGGAAACTTTTTGTACCTGTTCTGCGTCAGGATTTCCTGAAATGGGAACAATGCTATGTTTTGCAATGTATTGTTTATAGATATCCATTGCTTGTGATTGCACAGGACTGAAAAATTCGGGCTTATCATTTTTACCCTGGGCCTTTAATTGAGCATTAAAAATACACACATTACAAAAAAAAATCATCAGACACTTTAGGGATACTATAGTCCTTTTACATAAGCATTTCTTCCTGAAAATTTCAAGTATCATATTGAAAATAGGCTATACTTCGGTAAAAATTAATCAGGGGGACAAAACAAGGTGTAATAAACGAAATATAGAATAAATATACATTATTTAAATCTTCGCTTGTCGCGGCGCTTCATGATAGGGATTTTACTTTCTGTTCCTTTGAGTATTCTGCCGATATTTTTCTGGTGTGTAAGAAGAACCATTAAAGCCACCAGCACTGCAAAGATTCTGTATAATGTTTCTTTTTCGTTAAAGATAAATAGAATAAAAACCATGAATGAAACACCGGCAAGTATGGAACTTAGTGATACAAAACGGGTTAAATAAAGCACCAGTAAAAAGACCCCTACACAACAAACGGCCACCAATGGCTGGATGGCAACTGCCATGCCCAATAAAGTGGCTACCCCTTTTCCGCCTTTAAAACCTGCCCATACAGGGTAGATATGACCTATCACTGCGGAAAGACCTAAGCCAATCATGAGGTTGGTTCTGTGTAATTCATTTGACAAATAATCAGGAAGAAATATATAAAGGGAGGTGGCTAGGATCCCTTTCAGGATATCTACGAACATCACCAGGGAACCCCATTTAGAGCCCAAAACACGGAAAGTGTTGGTAGCTCCGGCATTACCACTACCATAGTCTCTGATATCTATGGAGAACATTTTCTTACTGATCCAAACAGCCGTAGGTATCGATCCGATACAATAAGCTAATGCAATGAGCAATAATTCGTTCATCAGGGGGAGGTTGAAGTTTGGTACAAAATTACGAAAAATGAAGTTAACGATTTTTTAATATTAAGATCAATCGAATTTAAGAACCATTTTCAAAGCTATCCAGCCAGATCGCTGCAATTTAGCGGAAGCCGAAAGTTCATATTTGGCGGCGGCTTGTAGGATATCAGTTTCGTCTTCTTCCAGTAAGCCGCTCAATAATAATGTACCGCCTTGATTCAATTCTTTTCGCAGGCTTGGCAAATTCTCCAATATGATGTGCTTATTGATATTTGCCAAAATAATGTCGTACTTTTTTTTACTACTAAAATGTTCAACTTTTTGAATATCAATATACTTACATAAGTTTATTGATATATTTTCTGAAACATTTTCAATGCACCAGTCATCATTATCTACTGCCAGAATATCCTGAGAACCCAATTTCTCCGCAAGAATAGCAAGGATACCTGTTCCCGTTCCAAAGTCGAAAACAGCTTTCTGCTTAAAATCCAGTGATTCCATCAATTGAATCATCATGTAGGTAGTTGCGTGGTGACCAGTTCCAAAGCTCATTTTAGGCGTGATCACTATTTCGTGCGCCACATTTTCAAAATTAGGATGAAAAGCCGCCCTGATTCCCACAAAGTTGTCTACACTTACGGGCTCAAAATTAGATTCCCAAACCTGGTTCCAATTTTGTTTGTAAATTATTGATTTTGAATATTTTAAATCGTACTTTTTAAATAAAATATTTAATAAATCATCTGGATAGCTTGCTTCTGATATGAAGGCTTTTAATAAATTTTCAGTTTCTTCAAAACCTTCAAAACCCAGTTCTGCCAATTCTGCCACCAGCATATCCTGCAAGCCGCCTGCAGCTTCTATTGTTAATTCAATATAATTTCCCATAGCCATTTTATTGGTTTCAAAAAAAATGGCCCCGATTTAATCGGAGCCATCAGGTTATTTTTATCCTTCTGCATTTTCTGCACCTTCCCTGGGTTTCATTTCAGGTTTTGGCATCAATACTTTGCGACTTAATTTGAATTTTCCGGTTTTAGGATCCAATCCTACCAGTTTCACTTTTACCATATCACCTTCTTTGAACAGGCCGTCCATGGTTTCTAAACGCTTCCAGCTGATCTCAGAAATATGTAATAAGCCTTGTTTACCAGGCATGAATTCTACAAAAGCACCAAATTCTTTGATACCCTTAACCGGACCTTCATACACATCTCCTACTTCAGGTGTTGCGGTTATTCCTTTGATCCAGGTAACTGCCTTATCCAGGCTTTCTTTGGAAGCAGAGAAAATGCTCACTTCACCCGTATTGCCTACTTCTTCAATATTAACAGTTGCGCCTGTTTCTCTTTGGATCTCCTGTATCACTTTACCACCTGGTCCGATCACTGCACCAATGAATTCCTTGTCGATGATCAGTTTGATCATACGTGGTGCATGCGGTTTAACTTCCGGACGAGGAGCTGGCATACACTCGTACATAGCATCCAGGATATGTAAACGACCCTTTCTGGCTTGTTCCAGTGCCTCCATCATTACTTCCATGCTTAAACCGTCAACCTTGATATCCATCTGAACACCGCAGATACCATCGCGTGTACCAGTTACTTTAAAATCCATATCACCCAGGTGATCTTCATCTCCCAGGATATCCGTTAAAATAGCGTATTTACCATCTTCCCTGGTGATCAAACCCATGGCCACACCACTTACGTGTTTGGCGATAGGCACACCCGCATCCATCAATGCCAGAGAACCGGCACAAACAGTTGCCATAGAAGAAGAACCATTACTTTCCAGGATATCGCTCACCACCCTTACCGTGTAAGCATATTCGCTACCTGGCATCATTTGCTTCAAGCTACGCATAGCCAGGTTACCATGACCAATCTCTCTACGACCAGCACCGCGCATCATTTTAACCTCACCAGTTGAAAATGGCGGGAAATTATAATGCAGGAAGAACTTGGTATATTCGGATTTTGCTGCACTTTCCAGCAATAACTCATCTAATTTAGTTCCGAAGGTAACCGTTGTAAGTGATTGAGTTTCACCTCTTGTGAATAAAGCAGAACCATGGGGAGTAGGCAATGGCTCTACTTCCATAGCCAATGAACGAACCTCATCAAGTTTACGGCCGTCTAAACGAGTCCTGTCGTCCAGCATCATATTCCTTACCACTTCCCATTTCAGGTCTTCGTAATATTTCTTAGCTAATTTCTTCTCCAGGTCGGTCACTTCTTCTCCCAAACTGGCGATCAATTCATCTTTCAAAGCGCTATAAGCATCAGTGCGCTCATTTTTGGAAGATCCTTTTTTGGATATTTCATAAACCCTGTCTTTGGCAAAAGCATTCACTTTTTCCATCACAGCCTCATCAGAAGCAGGTTTTTTATAATCTCTTTTGGTAGTAATACCTTTCAAAGCCCTTAGTTCAGCCTGTGCTTTAATTTGCACACGGATAGCATCATGTGCCAATTGTAATGCAGTAACCAGGTCAGCTTCTGCGCACTCCTTTGCTTCTCCTTCCACCATCATCAGGTTCTTTTCAGTTGCTGCGATCAGGAATTCCAGGTCGGAGGCTTTCAGCTCTGCACGGGTAGGGTTAACGATAAATTTGCCATTCAAACGGGCAATACGCACTTCGCTGATGATTTCTTTGATAGGAATATCAGAAACTGCTAATGCAGCTGAGGCTGCCAAACAAGCCAAAGAATCGGGTAAAACTTCATCATCACTGGAAACCAATGAGATCAAAACCTGCACATCACATAAATAATCTTCTGGGAATAAAGGGCGAAGTGCACGGTCTATCAAGCGACTGGTTAATATTTCATAATCATTCAATCTGGCTTCTCTTTTGAAGAAAGAACCGGGAACCCTTCCAGCTGAAGCAAATTTTTCCTGGTAGTCAACACTCAAAGGAAAAAAGTCCTGACCATCTCTGGGGTCTTTATTAGCAACAACTGTTGCCAGTATAACGCAATTTCCCTGACGAACAGTAACTGCACCGTCTGCTTGACGGGCTACTTTGCCGGTTTCGATAAAAACCTGGCGACCGCCACCCAGATCGAAATTGACACTAATTGGTTGTGTTAACATAATTTGATTTTATAAGAAGGGGGGCGAAAAACAAGGTAGGTTTACTAAGTTGTTCGCATCCCAGGTGATAGAATGGGAGGGCAAAAACAGGGTATCACAGAAATAACTATTCCCAACCGCAAATAAACTGACAGTTGGGAATAGACTAATGCTTCGAGGCATAATTATTTTCTCAGACCCAGCTTCTCAATCAGGGCACGGTATGCCTGAAGGTTGTGTTTCTGCATGTAAGTGAGTAAACGCTTACGCTTACCAACCATCTGCATCAGGCCACGCTGAGTGGAATGATCTTTCTTGTTAGCTTGTAAATGCTTGGAAATCTCAGCAATACGTACGGTCAATAAGGCAACCTGGCCTTCTATTGAGCCGGTGTTAGTGGCTTTACCACCAAATTCAGCAAAAATATTTGCTCTTTTTTCAATTGTTAAATAAGGCATCTCAAAAATGTTTAAAAAGACTCCGGAATTTTTTCTTCTATTTTTTATCGGGTGCAAAAGTAGGGATAATAATGTAAAAAGCAGCATTTTGTTATGATTTTTTGTCAGGAAAATGTTGGTTTGTGCAAGCTAAAGCTGGCTTATGCGATAGGTTGTAACTTAATTTTTGGCAAAAGGGGTTATTTCATTTCACATATTTGGTTATTCTTGCAATAAATTAACTGTAAAACCTTAAAAATCATACTCTAGCAAATGTTTGGCGTAACTATTTTGGGAAATAATTCTGCCCTTCCGGCTTATGACAGGCACCCTACCTCGCAGGCGGTGACCTTGAATGAGCAGGTTTTTCTGATCGACTGTGGCGAAGGGACCCAAATTCAAATGGCTCGGTACAAAATTCGGAGAAGCAAGATTCACCATATTTTCATTTCTCATTTGCATGGCGACCATTATTTTGGTTTAATAGGGCTTATCACCAGTATGGGTTTATTGGGCAGGGAACACGATTTACATATTTATGCACCTGGCCCTCTTTTACAAATACTAGAACTGCAACTGCATGTTGCATCAACCCAACTACCTTTTCCGTTGTTATTCCATGCACTGGAAGATGAGGGCTTGTTGATTGATCATCCAAAATTCAGTGTAGCCTGTTTTAAAACAAAGCACCGGATACCTTGTTGGGGATTTATCATCAGGGAAAAAAAGAAACCCCGGAAAATAGACAAAGAAAAAGTACTGGCAATGGGCATTCCAGCTGCTTATTATGAAAAACTAAAGAATGGGGATGATTATGAAGACAGGTATGGATTATTGATAAAAAATGAGCAGGTTACCCTTCCCAGCAAGCCTTCCCGCAGCTATGCTTTTTGTGCAGATACCATCTACGATGAAAGAATTGCAGAGATTACCAAAGGCGTTAGCTTGCTTTTTCATGAAACAACTTATTTGAAAGCACTGAATGACAGAGCAGCTTTAAGGTTTCATTCAACCACAGAACAGGCGGCTATGATAGCCAAAAAAGCCGGGGCAGAGAGATTATTGATCGGACATTTCAGCAGCAAATATGATAGCCTCACTGTATTTCTGGAAGAAACCAGGGAAGTATTTGAACAAACGGAACTTGCAATTGAGGGGGTAACTTATCGACTTTAGGAGTCTGCCACCTTCGCAGGGCTTCGGCGGACAAGGGAGTTAATTCATGAGCCATTTATAAAAGTCTGCGAACTCTTGGCGCCAGTAGGTTTCATTGTGTTGCCCTAGGGGGTTGATCACTTTTCGGATACTGTAATTGGGTCTTTTTTGGAGTATGTCGGACATTTTTTGCAGGTCATTTACCAGAGAAGCATTTTCTTTTGAACCGGCATATAGGTAAAACCTATGCGTTAAGGTTGCATTGCTTTTTTCGGCATCCTGGTAAATACTGGGAGCAATCCAGAACGATGGTGATAATACGCCAGCACTGCCAAACAAGTCGGGATATTGTAAAACTGTATAAAGACTGATCAAACCGCCCAAACTACTTCCTGCGATAAATGTATTTTCTGCTGCTTTCTTTGTTTTGTATTTGCTGTCGATATAGGGCTTTAGGGTTTGGGCCAAAAATGCTGCATATTCCTTTCCTTCTCCTTTTCCAAACTGGGGGGTATCGTATGGATTGTATTCACTACCGCGTTTTGAGCCACCATGATCGATACCCACGATGATACAAGCTTTATCCAGTTTTTTTTGAAGGGTATCCAAACATTCGTCAATCCCCCATTCACCAAAAGCAGCTGTTTGTTCATTGAACAGGTTTTGTGCATCCTGCATATACAAAACAGGGTACCTGGTATCGGTTGTTCCATAACCCTTGGGAAGGTAAACCCATATTCTTCTGCTACGATTTAACTGGGGTATAAAAAATCCAGTATCTATTATTTTTACCTGCGGACTGGCTGTGTACTTTTTGGGTCTTTCGGGGTAATCATCCTTCCATCCCGCTATGGTAAAATCAAAGGATGCATCTGCATTAACTTCTACTACCCTATCTGTTATATCCCGCCCGTCAGCCATAGATTCAACCTTGTCGAATCCACCTCTTGTAAATTTGAATGCATAGTTGCCAGCTGTGATGTCTTTTATCACAATACTCTTCCGATTCCCGCCAAATGGTTTTAGCTTATAATTTTCATCCTTAGGATTCCAATTATTAAAGTTACCCGCTACATAGACATCTTCATTCTTACGGGTGGCAATATCTGTAACAACAAGCCTTACAGAGAACTGTGCGATAGCCTCTAAACTAAGGATGCACGATAACAGGAACAACCATTTTTTCATAGAATAAAATTACAGATCAGGGCATAAAAAAACCGGACTATTTTAAGTCCGGTCTGTTAAAATATTTGTGTTAATCCAATAATTCTACGTCTTTGGGGTATTTGCCCTTAATGAAGACAAATTTGGTATCAGGTAAAGCTTGTGTAAGGTTAATATTAACGATTTTTAATTCTGTAATGTTATTGCTCTTATCAAGAATTCTTGCTTTAGAAAAAGTGCTTTTAGCTTTATCAATGAACAGGTTTACTTTTTGGAAATTTTTCCTATTATCTAAAGGCTTGAGCTCAATTTCATGAAAGGACCCTTTAGATGAAAGTAATTTATAAGAAAAGTCTTTGTCATAAGCACCTGAAAGTAATTTTTGCGGACTTAATGTCTGGCTACTTTCTTCAATAGATGTTTTTGTAATCGTTTTATCGCCATCAAACCGATAAACAAATGCACCATCACAAATGATCTCTGATTTGCCCTGTTTGATGAGGTATTTCTCTCCTTTCATTTGCAGGTTAATGGTTTGTGTACCACTTGATTTCCCTTTGCTGGAAATAGCACTGAGGCTGCAATTGGCAATGATACCTTTGGCAGATTTTACTTTCGCACCAACAGCATCCAATACTTTTTTAGCTGCTGGATCATTTTGTGCAAATAGGTTACCAACAAAAAATAAGGCAAGAAGGCAAGCGTAGAATTTCTTCATCAGTGGCAATTTACTGGCTGCAAATATATGTTTTCAATCTCTTACCACTATCTGCCAAATGGTAAGTAAATACTAATATCGGTTCAACTGTGCTAGCAACCGGTTAAAATCAATCCATATTGTTCAACAACTCCTGTAATTCCATATCAGTTTTATACAGCACTTCTCTGGCTTTACTCCCCTGGTTAGGACCTACAACACCTGCGGCTTCCAGTTGATCCATCAATCGGCCTGCCCTGTTGTAGCCCAGTTTCATTCTTCGCTGGATCAAGGAGGTGGAGCCCATCTGACTTTGCACAATCAGTTTGGCAGCGTCTTCAAATAAGGGATCGCGGTCACTGGCATCAAAATCTCTGCCTTCCAGGTCTTTTTCATCCACATATTCAGGCAAAAGAAAAGCTTCAGGATATCCTTTTTGGTCGCCAATAAATTCACAAACCCTTTCAACTTCGGGTGTATCAACAAAAGCACATTGTAAACGGGTGATCTCACCATTGTAACTTACCAGCAAATCTCCTTTACCAATTAATTGTTCTGCACCGCCGGCATCGAGGATGGTTCTGCTATCAATTTTGCTGGATACCTTAAAGCCGATACGTGCTGGGAAATTGGCTTTAATGGTTCCGGTAATAATATTCACGGAAGGTCTTTGTGTGGCTATGATGAGGTGAATACCGATGGCTCTGGCCAATTGTGCCAGCCTGGCAATAGGCATTTCTACTTCTTTGCCTGCTGTCATGATCAGGTCTGCAAACTCATCCACCACCAAAACAATAAAGGGCAGGTATTGGTGTCCCTTTTCCGGATTCAATTTGCGGGAAGTGAATTTTTCGTTGTACTCTTTGATATTACGACAATGCGCTTCCTTTAAAAGATCATACCGGTTATCCATTTCAATACAAAGCGCATTTAAAGTATGCACCACTTTTTTTGTATCGGTAATGATAGAATCTTCTTCGCCGGGTAATTTGGCAAGAAAATGTTTTTCTATTCTTTTATACAAACTCAGTTCCACTTTTTTAGGATCCACCAATACAAATTTCAATTGTGATGGATGCTTTTTATAAAGCAATGAAACCAATATGGCATTTAATCCCACTGATTTACCCTGACCGGTAGCACCAGCCATCAACAAATGCGGCATACTGGCTAAGTCAACAATAAAGTTTTCATTATCGATCTTTTTACCAATGGCGATGGGCAAAGAAAAATGACTGTTCTGAAATTTTTCGGAAGCCAGTAAAGTGCGCATACTCACCACCGACTTGCGAACATTGGGTACTTCAATACCGATGGTACCTTTACCGGGTATGGGTGCAATGATTCTGATACCGAGTGCTGCCAAACTTAATGCGATATCATCTTCCAGGTTCTTGATCCTGCTGATACGAACACCTGGGGCGGGAACTATTTCATACAATGTTACGGTTGGCCCTACGGTAGCGGCAATCCTTTGAATGGCAATATCATAATTTTTTAGGGTAGCAATGATCTGGTTTTTATGTGTTTCCAGTTCTTCCGGATCATGTACTATCTTTTCGCTGCCATGTGTTTCGAGTAAGTCGAGGGATGGATACTTATAATTTTTAAGATCCAGGGTTACGTCGTATTTGGTATTGAGTTTGCCGAGTGCTTCTGCAGACGGCTTTTCTTCTGCAACAGGTATTTCTTTGATCTCTAGTTCCAGGTCTTCTACCGACTGCACTGCAACTGTTGTCTTGGGTAATATATGGGGAGCCAGTTGTGTTGGATGTAGGGCATCTTCTTCTACCAAACCAATATTGTGTAATGGGTCTGTGGTTGCTTCTACAACCTGGGGCATGATCACTACAACACCTTTACCATCATTCTTCATTTTATTTTGGCTACTGGGGGCTTCCAAATCATCGTCGATCATTAGTTTGGCTTCCTCTTCTTCCAGATTTTCCGACCAATCTTTTCTAACAGGTAACTCATCATCTTCCGTTAAGGGACCATTTTGCAAATTGGCATTTTGAGGTTGCTTGGTTTTCCTAACAGGTAAGCGGAAAACCGGATTAAAGCGCCAGATGAAAAAACTGAAAACCGCCAAAGCCAGAATAGCTGTGGTTCCAATTTTTCCCGTCCATTTTATTAACCAACCTGATCCATATTCACCAACGGCACCGCCCCAGGAAAAAACATTGCCCATTGTTACAAATGAGAATGTGGTACTTAAAATGACCAGTCCAACCAATACATATCGAATATTTCTGACCAGACTAAATACTTTTTTCCCAAAAAGGAGGTTCATACCCAGAACAAAAAAAGTGGAACAGAAAAGAAAGGATGCAAGTCCAAATCCTTTGTAGATAAGGGTATGGGCAACATAAGCACCTAATACGCCTAAAAGGTTGGTTACTTTTACATCATCTACAGCAAAAATTTTAATCCCAAAACGATGTACTTTATCCTGGTCTTCCTGCCAAGTAAATACATAGGATGTAAGTGAGATAAAAAGGAAAATAGCTATCAGCATGGCTGCTGAACCTACTATTTTAGTGGTTCTTTCGTCTTTCACCACTTCTGTTACGGTTACTTCTGCCTGTTTATCAGGCGTTAGTATTTCGGGATCCGGTGGCGGAGGCGTTTTCTTTTTGAGGCTATTGGCCATGGAAACAAATATAAGCTATGCACTTTAGTAGAATAGGCAATGAGTGCCTATGTGCAAAAATGGTAATAGTTGCAACAGTTTTCCACTTTTACTGCTTAACCGGCTTTTATTCCAAAAGCAAGAAATAGCCAGCCACTAATAAAAAAGACACCCCCAGCAGGTGTTATGGCACCAACCCATCTAAAATGATCGGTACCAAATAATGCCAACACATAAAGGGAGCCACTAAAAAAGATGATCCCCGCGATAAATAAATTTCCTGCTAATTGAATTTTTTTGTTGGGATAAGATTTATACAAAATGCCAGATAATGCAAGGGCAAAAACATGGTAAAACTGGTAACGTACCCCTGTTTCGAAGGTGGTGAGGGATTGGGCTGTCAGGTAATCTTTTAAAGTATGCGCACCAAAAGCACCAATGGCTACTGATAGCGCACCTAATAAAACAGCTATGAAAAGAAATCTTTTATCCATTTTCTTGTAAAATTTGTTGAAACCTTTTATCAGTAATATTTTCCGCAGTAAGTGTAAACTTTGCCTGCTGGTAATAGGCCGTTCTTTCTGCTAATTTGTTACTTAAAAAAGTATGTAATTCCTGGTCTGACAAATGCCTGATCAGGGGTCGATGTTCTTTTTCAGGTAATAACCTGTTTACCAAAACCTCCACTGGCTCATTGATCCAGATGGTGATCCCCTGTTTGTTCATCCATTCCATATTGTTATTAAAACAGGGAGCACCTCCACCAGTAGCCAGAAAAAATGCTTTCTTATCTGCAAACCAGTGTAATAATTTTGTTTCTACTTTTCTAAAATAGGCTTCCCCATCTTCCTCAAAAATTTCAGCTATCGATTTTTCTTCATTGGATTCAATCAAAAAATCAAGGTCGTACCCGCCCAGTTTCCATTTTTTGGCTAGTTTTTTTGCCCAGAATGATTTTCCCGAGCCCATCATGCCAATTAAAAAAATCTTCATACCTCCATTAAAAATTAGAAATGTTACCCTTAAAAAAAAACTTTTTGCCTGAAACTTAAAATGTTATACTCATTTAAAAGCGTTTAACCCTGTAACATCCATACCTGTAATCAGTAAATGAATGTCGTGTGTTCCTTCATAAGTGATCACACTCTCCAAATTCATCATATGGCGCATAATACTGTATTCGCCTGTTATACCCATACCACCCAGCATCTGGCGTGCATCACGTGCAATATTGGTAGCGATCTCACAACTATTTCTTTTGGCCATACTGATTTGTTGCGGCGTTGCTTTGCCATCATTCATTAAAACGCCCAAACGCCAAACCATTAATTGTGCTTTGGTGATCTCAGTAACCATTTCTGCCAGTTTTTTCTGTTGCAACTGAAATCCACCTATGGGTCTGTCAAATTGAATTCTCTCCTTACTATATCGCAATGCGGTATCATAGCAATCCATTGCAGCACCAAGCGCCCCCCATGCAATACCATATCTGGCTTTGGATAAACAGCCCAAGGGGCCTTTTAGTCCCTTAACATTTGGAAGAATATTTTCTTTGGGAACTTTCACATTATCAAATACCAATTCACCAGTTGCACTGGCACGTAAACTCCATTTACCATGTGTAGTAGGCGTTGAAAAACCTTCCATTCCCCTTTCAACAATCAAGCCCTGAATTTCGTCCTGTTCATTTTTAGCCCAAACAACAGCTACTTGTGCAAAAGGTGCATTACTGATCCACATTTTAGCGCCATTCAAAACCACATGGTCACCCGCATCTTTGAAGTGAGTGAGCATACCGGAAGGATTACTGCCATGATTGGGTTCCGTTAATCCAAAACATCCCAACCATTCACCGCTTGCCAGTTTGGGCAGATATTTAAGTCTTTGTTCTTCATTGCCATAAGCATAGATCGGGTACATCACCAAACTACCCTGCACACTTGCCGTACTTCTTACCCCACTATCCCCACGTTCCAGCTCCTGCATCATCAATCCATAACTGATATAATCCAATCCGCCACCGCCATAGGTTTCCGGAACTGTGGGACCAAAGCAACCCAATTCGCCCATTTGTTTCACAATCTGAACAGGAAATTCGGCACGCTGTGCATAATCTTCAATGATGGGCGATATTTCCATTTTTACATATGAACGAACTGTTTCGCGGATGAGTTTCTGCTCCTCCGTTAATAATTCATCTAACTGGTAATAATCGGGCGATTGGAATAAATCTGTTCTGGAAGCCATGAGATCAGTTTGGAGTTTGGAGTTTGGGGTTTGGGGTTTGGAGTTTGGCGTTTTTTTACAAAATTAAAGATATGGGGGGAGTTGGGGGTGATTTAGGGGGCATTTATTTATGGTTCATGTAAATACTCATAGCAATTTATGTAGATGAATATTTATAAAAACAGGAAAATTGCATTTTAGTTTCTTCTTGAGGATTAATATATTTAAAATAAAAAAAGTATGAAAACCCTTTTTATCGGCTTATTGTTTTTAATACCCATTTTATTGCAGGCACAAGCCCCCAAAGAAAAAAAACTGGAAGAGCAGATAAGGCAATATTTTTTTGTGATGCTGATGACTGGTCCAAACAGAAACCAGGACTCTGTAACTGCTGCCAAAATTCAGGACGGTCATATGGCCAATATCAACAAGCTTTATTACGCTGGAAAACTAAAAGTTGCAGGCCCGTTTGGAGACAATGGCAACTGGAAGGGGATTTTCATTTTCGATTGTGCCACCAAAGAAGAAGTTGAATCGCTGATCAAAACAGATCCTGCGGTTGAAAGTGGCAGACTAAGCTATGAAATTCATCCCTGGTGGACAGCAGCGCAGGGAAGTTTTAGTCCGGGTATACCAAAGAAATAAAAAAACAGAGTAACATTTATAATTAAGGTTACTCTGTTTTTGATAGAATTTATTTCAATTTTTATTGTTCTTCAGGTCCCCTTCTTCCACCAGCCGATGCTTTTAAGCCAGACTGTTCCATTTCCTTATTGATCTCTGATATATCCACCGTTCTTGCTGTTGAATCGCCCATTAAGTACTCAGTAAAATAATCGGCCATTCTCCAGAAGAAATATTCAACCATATCACCATATCCATGTCTTTGACCAGGTAGTATCAACAATTCAAATCTTTTATTGGCTCTGATCAATGCATTGGCCACCCTTGTTGTTCCGGCAGGGTGTACATTATTGTCGATATCTCCTGTAGACAGCATCAAATGTCCTTTCAGGTTTTTAGCCAGGTCCTGGTTCTTTTCAATAGTATAAACAAAACTGGTATCACCTTTATCACCGATGGTTTCCTTTACACCATGGTGTTGCTCGCTCCACCAACGATTGTACACGGCATTATCATGGTTACCCGATGAAGAAACTGCTACTTTAAAAAAATCAGGATATACCAACATAGCAGCAGTACTCATAAAACCTCCACCTGAATGTCCATGAATTCCAACCCTATTAATATCAATGTAGGGATAACGATCTGCGAGTTGTTCTGCACAGGCTTTTTTATCTGCCAATCCATAATCACGTAAGTTACCATAGCCAAAATTATGGTACCACTTGCTACGCGAAGGATGTCCACCCCTATTGCCCATAGTGATCACCACAAACCCTAATTGCGACAATCGGTCTGTTCTGTCCATACCTCTGGTAAATGCTTTATTCACAGCTTCTGTTTGCGGTCCTGGATATACATATTCAATAACAGGATATTTTTTGGTTGAATCAAAATCGAAGGGCTTATACATGACACCATAAATATCTGTAATACCATCATCTGCTTTTACTTTAAAAACCTGCGGAAATTTATAACCTGCAGCAAACAGTGAGCTTAGGTCTGAAGTTTCCAGGTCCATTACTTTTCTGCCATCAGCAGCATACAAAGTTGATTTAGGAATAGTGTTTACGCGTGAATAATTGTCAATGAAGAAAGACTTGCCATCATTCATATTCATGGCATGTTCAAACTCACCCGGGTTAAGTAATTTCATTCCGCTGCCATCAAAGTTTACTTTATAAGCATGCAGGTAATATGGATCTTCCCCATTTTCCTTGCCATTGGCAGAAAAATAGAGGATGCGTTTTGCATCATCAATACCCAAAATATTCTCAACATGATAGGCACCTGATGTGATCTGATTCTTCAGTTTGCCATTTTCATCATACAGGTAAAAATGTGCATAGCCATCACGCTCACTCCATTGTATAAATTCTTTACCCTCATTTACCAATCCCAATCTACGCGTTTCAATATATGTGTTAAAACGTTCTTCTATCAGGGGTTTGATGGTACCACCCGCTACATCTGCAATACATACATCTACTTTTTTAAGATCGCGACTGGTACGGGTAAAATAAAATTTGTCGGCTGTTCCTAACCATTTTGAAGGACTGAAATCGTCATCCCGGTTACTTATTTTTCCCGGATCTGCCCATAAAGAAATAACCTGGTCTTTAAACTGCGACACGCTCATTTCCTTTCCACTTTGTTTGGCTATATCAAAAAGATATACATGATCTTTTGGTGACTCTTTTTCGCCGGGCATCCAGTATTTATAAGTTTCTAAAGTGGGGCGGGGTTCACTCAAACTATTGATCACCCATAAGTCTTTAACTTTTCTGTTATCAACCCTAACCAAGTTAAAGTACTTAGAATCTGGCGACCAATTAGCTCTGATAAATTTCTTTTTATTTTTATTTTTTTCCTTGTCTAGATTATTATCTCCATTTCCTGATAAATTTCCTTCTGAGAAATAGCTGAAATTTTCAATACCATCAGTAGTTAAAGCATGATCTACTAATGTAGAATCGTCTTCATTCTTCAAAGCTTTTTCATAATTAGTTTTATCCATCCAATAAAGATTATAGTTCTTGCCAAATAAGATGATATTACCATCTGGTGAAATATTTGCCCAGTTAGGTTTGCGTTTTGGCTTTTTAAAGTCAGCTAATTCTGTTAATTCTCCGGAGAGGAGGTTGTATTCAAAATAAAATGTTTTCTTTTCTTTTACAGCTTGTGTTCCTTTTTTGGCTGCTGTATCTTTCTTTTCAATTTCCTGCGTGCTTTTCACTTCAAATTGTATCCAGTTCTCGTCTTTGATAAAACGCATACTATCCAGGCCCAGGTGTTGCGCATCAAATGGGTCTTTCACAATTCTGGTTATTTTAGCGGCCAGGTCTGCATTGTCAAATAATAGTTTCTTTTCAGCTTTAACAGGATCTACGATATACCATTTTTTGCCATCGGTAGTTTCGTACATATACCAGAATCTTTCCGATTTTTTTAGCCAATGAGGATCCACTGATGTACTAAACACCAACTTTTCCAGCTTTTTAGGCGCATATCTTGCTGCCTGCTGGTAATTGGCTTTGGTTACAAGGTTTGATTGGGCCCAGGCGGATTGAGTCAAACCTATCAACATAATAAGTAAACTAAGGATTCTCATAACAGAAATATTTGGTTTAGGGCTAATGAAAGTAAGGCAAAGCTTTCAAAAAACGCAAGCATTCTCCAGAAAAAGCCAGTCACCACTATTGCCAAATGATGCTTATTTTGCATGAAATGATTTCTATGCCGTTTGCGTTCAATACCAGTGAAGATTATTTTAGGAAAGCAGATGCTGCTGATGAGCTGGCAGCTTATAAAGAGCAATTCCATTTTCCGCAAAAAAATGGCAGGGAGGTTATTTATTTTTGTGGCAATTCATTGGGGTTGCAGCCAAAAAATGCTGCGGATGCGATTAATATTGAGCTAAATACCTGGAGAGAAGAAGCCATTGGTGGTTTTTATAATGGCAAAAATCCCTGGCTTTATTACCAGGAATACCTGAAACCATCACTGGCTAAAATTGTGGGTTGTAATGAAACGGAAGTTACCGTAATGAATACTTTAACGGTAAACCTGCATTTATTGATGCTTAGTTTTTATCGTCCAACAAAATCGCGCTTTAAGATCATGATGGAAGCCGGGGCATTTCCATCCGACCAGTATGCCGTAGAAACATTGGTGAAACATTTTGGTCTTGATCCAGATACCTGTATTGTTGAGATCAGCCCTAAGGAAGGCCAAAAAATATTGCATACTGACGATATCATTGCAGCCATCAATGAACATGGCGAAAACCTTGCCATGGTTATGTTTGGCGGCATCAATTATTATACCGGACAGTTATTTGATATGCAGGCCATTACTGCTGCAGCCCATCAAAATGGTGCCATTGCAGCATTTGACCTAGCCCATGTTGCAGGTAATGTTCCTTTGCAATTACACAACTGGCAGGTTGACTTTGCTGTTTGGTGTAGTTATAAATATTTGAATGGCGGTCCGGGTGCAGTGGGTGGTGTTTATGTACATGAAAAACATGCCGCCAATACCGAAACGCCCCGATTAGGTGGCTGGTGGGGGAATGACGAAAAAACCAGGTTTGCCATGGAGAAAGGATTCTACCCCAAACCCAATGCAGGCGGCTGGAACATCAGTACTGCGCAAATTTTAAATACTGTTTGTTTGAAGGCATCACTGGAACTCTTTGAGCAGGCAGGGATTGATCAAATCAGAAAAAAAAGTATGCAACTTACAGCCTACCTGGAATATCTTTTACACCAACTACCTAATTTAGCGTTTGAAGTTATTACACCCATAGAACCTGAAAACAGAGGTTCGCAATTGTCGCTATATTTCAAAGAAAAAGGCAAAGAAATTCATGACAAGATGATAGAGAGCGGTATTATTGTTGACTATCGCAAACCCGGCGTGATCAGGGTTGCCCCTGCCCCACTCTATTGTAGCTTTCAGGATGTGTATCGGTTTTATGATATATTGAAAACACATTTTTAAGTATGCAAAATGCTGGTTAAGTATTGAAAAAGCTTCATTATATTTAGATAGGCATCATTGATTGCAAAAAATAGTATGAGCAAACATCATAATTCTTATCTGGCCTTGGGCGATTCATATACCATTGGGGAATCTGTTCCTTTACATGAGAGTTTTCCTTACCAGCTTGTGCAGTTGTTAAGAAAGTCTGGCAAACATTTTTATGCACCAGAAATTATTGCCAAAACTGGTTGGACCAGCGCTCAATTAGCCGAACAAATATTGCATTCGAAACTGAACGACAGCTATGATTTTGTGACCCTTCTGATTGGCGTTAATAACCAATACCAGGGTTTATCTATACATGATTTCACTACTGATTTTGATTTTTTGCTTCGCAAGGCCATACATCTTACAGGAGAAAAAAACAAACAGGTAATAGTAGTATCCATACCGGATTGGGGGATAACTCCTTTTGCAGCCAAAAAAGACCAGATTAAAATCAGTGCTGAGATTGAAGCCTATAACCAGGTATGTATAGCCGGGTCAACAAAAGCCGGCACCCATTTTATTGACATCACCGGGGAAAGCAGAAAAGTAAAAAAAGATAAAAGTCTGTTGGCGGCAGACCAATTGCATTATTCAGGTAAAATGCATGCGATATGGGCTGAAAAAGTTGCCAAGATAATGTCAGAACTCAGTTAATCAGGTAAGTTTTCATTTCATGATGGTAATCTTTTGCTGCTAACCCTGCTTTCTCTGCAAAGTCTTCTCCGCCTCCAGCAAAAATAATGGCCCTGCTTGCATTCACTAACAAACCACAATCGGGGTTCTTACCATATTTGGTTACTTCTTCTAAACTTCCGCCCTGTGCACCAATGCCTGGAACGAGTAAAAAATGATCAGGAATAATGGTCCGTATATGAGCCAGATCACTGGCTCTTGTTGCACCAATCACAAACATTAAATTTTCAGGATTACCCCATTGGGCAATCGTATGCAAAACTTTCTCGTATAATTTGAGATGCTTGTCATTTTGTTGAATTGCCAATTGTTGAAAATCTTTACTTCCTGCATTAGAGGTTAATCCTAACACAATGGTCCATTTGTTTTGATATTCTAAAAATGGGCGGATACTATCCTCGCCCATGTATGGCGCCACTGTTATTGCATCAAAAGGCATTATTTCAAAAAAAGCTTTGGCATATTGCGAAGAGGTATTACCGATATCTCCTCTTTTAGCATCTGCAATTTTAAAATGGGTTGAAGGAATATAATTCACAGTTTGCTCCATTGCCTCCCATCCTTTGATTCCCTGCGATTCATAAAAAGCAGTATTGATTTTATAACTAACACAATAATCTTTGGTAGCATCAATGATGGCCTTATTAAAAGCAAAAACAGCACCAGGCTTATTTTGAAGGTGTTTGGGCAATTTAGTAATATCTGTATCCAGTCCTACACAGAGATAAGATTTCTTAAACCAAATCTGATCAACCAGCTCTTTTCTATTCATGTAATCGCAATAAAAAATTAATTAATAAGTATATACCTGGTAACCCCATGGTTCCAAACTAATTCCTTTACCGGGCTCCATTTTTTCTTTTTTCCCGGTAAAGATTTCAGTGGATTCTCCGCTTACCAAACCATCCTTTAAGGTAAAGCTCTGAGGGGCACTGGTTAAATTCAAAACAACTACTACTTTTTTATCCTTGCTTTGTCTGGCATAGGCATAGATCTTGTCTTCCATTCCTGTTGTTAACCTTGCAAAGGAAGCACTTGCACTTAGTGCGGAATTTTCTTTACGCAATTGTAAAAGCTTTTTATAAAATGCCGCTCTTTCAAACTTTGCAAATTGCATGGTGTCTTTATCGAAGAACTTGATGGCCCTGAGTATTGGCTCTTCTTGTCCGCTATAAATAAGCGGTACACTTCTTTTCATCGTTTGTGTAAGAACTGCAAAAGGAGCATGCGATGCACCTGGCATGGTTTCAAAATCTGCCTTATTCCAGCTATTTTCATCATGGTTACTGGTAAAATAAAACCTGATAGCATTTGCAGGAAAACTGGTGTCAATTTTTGTTAATGCACTATCAAAATCTGATGCTTTTTTCTTGCCAGATGCAATGGCTTTCATCATGCCAAATTCGTTCCAGGTATAGGTAGCGTCAAACCCATCGGTATGCAAACTGGGTTTATCAC
>CALRUV010000029.1:0-20688 GCA_943371455.1 Chitinophaga pinensis
TCTTCGCCCAAAAACACTTCATCACTGGCACCCGTTTTTTCCCTGCTTTTTTTACTGAAATAATTGGCCAGTCCAATACCCCAGGTTGGATGTAGTTGTCCGAATAACCACTTACAAAAAGGGTTGCGGAATATTTTTTTGATGAATTTAAACCCCTGGTCGCCCGGGCCCAATCCATCACCATGACCGATAAAGAATTTTTTGCTGTTCCATTCAAAGGTTTTGGGATGATGGTACACGGGTATATTCAATTCTTTTTCAAAATAGCCGCTCATCCACATATCATGGTTACCTACAAAAACATGAATGCCAATACCGCTATCTGTAAGTTCGGCCAGTTTGCCTAATAACCTTACATAGCCTTTAGGAACCACTTTGGTGTATTCAAACCAAAAATCAAAAATGTCACCTACAATAAAAATCTGTTCGGCATCATGCCGGATAGTTTCCAGGAATCCAACAATTTTTTTTTCGCGAATCAGGCTACTCGCATGGTCTGGTGCACCCAGGTGAAAATCGGAGAGGAAGTATATTTTTTTTCCGGGTGTAACCGTCATGGTTTACCAGATTTATTTTTTTCCTGCTTATATAATAATACGTCGCCACTGGCTATCAATGGTTTTCCTTCCACATTACCATTATACCAGTAAACCCAGGCTTTTTCCTGTTGGTTATTCCAGTAAACAGTTGTTAATTTTCTTCTATAAAGTGGAATCTCTTCATTTTCTGTATACAATCCTTCATAATCATCCAGCTGTGCAATTGCCCAGCTAAATTCATCTGCATCATTGATCTGGTATAACTCACCCACAATAAAGTGCTGTGCAGAATCGTCAGGTACAGCTGCGGGAAAATCATCCAGGTCATATAATTTACCATTCGCTTTTGCAGGGGATACTAATGTAAAATACTGGCTGATATACGCATAAGCCGTGTTTTGAAATCCGCTTCTGAGCGAACCATATACAAATAAGAAAGGGGTTATGTCCGGCATAGCAAGTAAAGTTATGTTTAGCTGTCTACCAAAAAGCAAAATACTTCTTTTGGTCCATGTACGCCTACCACCAATGTTTTTTCAATATCAGCCGTTCTGCTGGGGCCTGTTGCCAAAGTAAGTAGAGATGGGAATTGCTGACCATATTTTTCCCTCACAGCTTCTAATCCTTCACCTACATCATACACCAATTGTTCGGTATACGCTATACAGATATGTATCGGGGTGTAGACGCTGGTGGTTCTGCCGCTTAATTGTGCACTGCTCAATACCATACTGCCCGTTCTGGCAATCAGCATTTCACATCCGGTAATGGCCACATCACAGGTTGCCAAATCTTGAGCATATTCGATAGACAGCCCTGCTGACGAAAATTTTTCCTTGAATTTAGTTTCCAGGCAATAGATTTTTGTCCATCCCTTTAACCTGATCAGGGTTTGCAATTGTTGCACCAATTCTGACTCATCTGCACAAAAAGAAAATTTACCTTCCAGCTTACTAAAGTTCTCCGCAAAAATGATTGCGGGTTCCTCATTGGCAGGGAGGTATACAGATTCCTTACCCATACTAGCCGGAAAGGGTACAGGCACTGATTTAGTCAGTGCCTGTTTAATTCTGTTTAATATGTTTTCTCTAGCAGTGGAAGTCATTATGCAAGGATAGGCAATTCTCCGTTCTCCGGTTCAACCGGTTTAATAATTTCTGCGGCTGCAGCTTCATCTGCAGCTTTTGTAATGGCAGCTTTTGCAGCTATTTCTTCCTGTTCAATTTCCAGCAATCTCTTTTCTTCAAAAGGTCTTTTGCCAATCAGGGTTTCTACATCTGATTTATGCAGCACTTCTTTATCCAGTAATTCTTTTGCAAGAATGGCAACCTGTAATTTTTTTTCTGTTAATAGTTTCAAAGTACGCTGATAAGCATCATCAATAATACCCCTTACTTCTTCATCAATAATTTTTCCGGTTTCTTCGCTGAATGGTTTGGTAAAGGTATTTTCCTGTGAAGGATCGTAGAAACTTACATTACCCACCTTACTATTCATACCATAGGCAGTAACCATGCTGTAGGCAATTTTGGTGATCTGTTGCAGGTCATTGGCCGCACCTGTTGAAATTTTTCCGAAAAATATTTCTTCAGCAGCCCTACCACCCAATGTCATACAGATCTGATCCATCAGTTGATCGGTATTGTACAAATACTGCTCTGTTGGTGTGTATTGTGCATAGCCTAAAGCAGCCGTACCTCGAGGTACTATCGTTACTTTTAACAAAGGATAAGCGTGCTCCAGGAACCATCCGCAAACAGCGTGTCCGGCTTCGTGGTAAGCAATAATTGCTTTTTCGTGCGGAGCTATAATTTTATTTTTCTTTTCCAATCCACCAATCACCCTATCGATCGCATCCTGAAAATCGATCATTTCTACTGATTCTTTTCCTTTTCTGGCTGCAATCAATGCTGCTTCATTACATACATTGGCAATATCAGCACCTGCAAAACCAGGGGTTTGTTCAGCTAGCTTATGAAGGTCAAGTGTTTGTGATATTTTTATGGGCAAAAGATGCACTTTAAAAATGGTTTCTCTTCCTTTTACATCTGGTTTATCGATAGAGATCTGACGATCAAAACGTCCGGGACGCAGCAAGGCGGTATCCAATACGTCTGGTCTGTTCGTAGCTGCAAGAATAATGATGCCGGTATCACCACCAAATCCATCCATCTCAACGAGCAATTGATTCAGGGTATTCTCTCTTTCATCATTACTCATGATGGCGTTTCTGCCACGAGCACGACCAATAGCATCTATCTCATCAATAAAGATGATACAAGGTGCTTTTTCACGTGCCTGCTTAAACAGGTCGCGCACACGACTGGCGCCCACACCCACAAACATCTCTACAAAGTCGCTACCACTTAAACTGAAGAAAGGTACCTGTGCTTCACCTGCCATGGCTTTTGCCAATAAGGTTTTACCTGTTCCGGGAGGTCCTATTAAGAGTGCCCCTTTTGGAATTTTTCCACCAAGTGCCGTATATTTTTTGGGATTCTTTAAAAAGTCAACAATTTCCATCACTTCCACTTTTGCTTCATCTAAGCCTGCAACGTCTGCAAAAGTTACGTTTACCTTGGCACCCTTATCAAATAAGGTAGCTTTTGATTTACCAATGCTGAAAATGCCACCCGGTCCGCCGGCACCGCCCTGGCCGCCCATTTTGCGCATGAGTAAAACCCATACACCTACAATTAATAATAAGGAGATAACGGTATTGGCTACCGGACCAAACCAATCGCTTTCTGTGATTGATTTACTGGAAGGCTCTATCAAAGCTGGGTTTTCTTTGTATAGCTCAGCTACTCTTTCCTGGAATTTGTCTATATTATTTACTTCAAATTCAAAAAGTGGAACACCCTTGGCTTTATCTTTTGGGATAACTGTTTTGAATTTGTTTTTGTAAAAGTCTTTGTACAGACTATCCGGCTTAATGTAAACCCTTACTTTCTCCTTCCCTTTGATCAGGTCCAGTCTTTCCACATCGCCTGTTAAAAGCATATGCTGCTTGAACTCCTGCTCATAGGTAGGGGTAAGCTCGGGAGCAAATTTCATGAACTGTGCAGAAAGGAGCACAACAGCGATGATGGCGTAGATCCAGTATAAATTGAACTTGGGTCCTTTACGAGAACCTTCACTTTTTTCGGGGCCGCCTGGTTTGGTATTCTTATTTTCTTGTGACATAATGATAAAATCTCTCTAGTAAAAACTACTTTTCTTTCCTTGGTTAAACGATTATAAGGGTATTATGTTTTAAAAAATATTATAAATCATGCATTTGCGAGGAAGCATCGCTCCACATATCTTCCAGCTTGTAAAAGTTTCTTGCTTCAGGATGCATTACATGCACTACAATGTTCACATAATCTATCAAGATCCATTGGGCAGACTGTCTTCCTTCGTGTTTATAAGGCCATTCGCCACAATTTTTTTGTACTTCTTCTTCTACAAAATCACAGATGGCTTTAACTTGTGTGGTACTGGAAGCCTGGCAAACCACAAAAAAATCTGCGGATGCTTCAGGTATTTTTCGCAGGTCTAGACTAATGATGTGCTCAGCCTTTCTATCCTGAATGGCTTTTATAATGACTTTAAAAATCTTGGCGTTGCGTGTAAGCCTGGTGAGTTTGCTTTTTTCGCGTGTTTGTAAAGCAGAAAGAGGTTCCAATAATCGACTGGTTTTTATGTGATAATTTTTTGTTTGTTAATCTTTAGAGTCGCTACAATTTTAAATGTAATGGCAAAAAGAGGTAACTGTTGAACTAACTTCGTCAAAAATACTAATTCTTTGTCAGCCTTTTTTGCTAAAAGTACCATCGGTCAGCCTTTCATCGAATTATCTGAAGTGGACAGTACCAACATCTATGCCATGGACCACCTAAAGTCAGATTTGGCTGCTCATGGAATGGCTTTTTTCGCACACCACCAAAGTGCCGGAAAGGGTCAGCAGGGTAAATCCTGGTTTACAAGACCCGGAGAAAATATCACCCTTTCGGTTGTTTTAGATTGTTCTTTCCTATCAATTACCCGTCAGTTTTCACTTAGTGTAATGGTTTCATTAGCTTGTATGGATCTGTTAAAATCTTATTCGTTGGATGAAACCACCATTAAATGGCCAAATGATATTTACTGGCGTGACAGAAAGACAGGGGGTATATTGATTGAAAACCTGCTTCGTGGTAGTAAATGGCAGTGGGCTGTTGCGGGCATTGGGCTAAACCTGAACCAGGTAAACTTTCCGGAAAGTTTACACAATCCGGTTTCTCTAAAACAAATCACTGGTAAGCATTTTGAACCTGTAATGGTTGCCAAAGAACTTTGTGTTTGCCTGGATAAGCGCTATACACAACTTAAAAACAATGGCGATGCCGAATTGTTCTCTGAATACCAAGCGCATTTGTATAAAAAAGGAGAAGAAGTGAAATTGCGTTCCGGACCCATTGCTTTTAATTGTATTATCAGGTCTGTGTCTGAAACAGGTGAATTATTAGTTTCTGATGGACTCAAAGAAAGCTTTCGGTTTGGCGAAGTAGAATGGATTATCTAAAACGAATTAGTTAATTTCTAATTATGGAAAATACAAATATCAAATTAACCCAGTTTTCGCATGGCGGCGGTTGTGGTTGCAAAATTGCGCCAGCCGTATTGGACACTATTTTGAAAAGCAATAGTTATTACCCGGTGAGTAAAAGATTACTGGTAGGCAATAGCAGTAAAGACGATGCAGCAGTTTATGATCTGGAGAATGGCATGGCCCTGATCAGCACCACCGATTTTTTTATGCCGATTGTAGACGATGCTTTTACCTTTGGCAAAATAGCCAGTGCCAATGCCATCAGCGATGTATATGCTATGGGGGGTAAACCCATTCTGGCCATTGCCATTTTGGGATGGCCGGTAAATAAACTTTCTGCAGAACTGGCCCAGCAGGTATTAGAAGGCGCCAGGTTTATTTGTGCAGAAGCGGGCATTACTTTGGCTGGCGGACATAGTATTGATTCAACCGAGCCCATATTCGGTCTTTCTGTAAATGGCCTGGTGGCCATCGACCATTTAAAACAAAACAATACTGCCAAAGAGGGCGACCTGCTATTTCTAACCAAACCTTTGGGGGTGGGCATTTTGGCAACTGCACAAAAAAGAGAGGTATTGAAAGAGGAATACGTGCAACCATTTCACCAGCAATTGTCGGAACTCAATAAAGTGGGCGAAGCATTGGGTAAAGTGGAGGGTGTTCATGCTATGACTGATGTTACAGGTTTTGGACTACTTGGCCATTTAATTGAAATGGCGGAGGGAAGTGATCTGAGTGCTAATATTGAATATGCAAAGATCCCGATGCTGGATGCAGCCAAAGAATATATTGCACAAAAAGTAGTTCCGGATGCAACCTATAGAAACTGGAACAGCTATAGTACTAAAGTTGGCTTTGAAAAAGGGGTGAATGTGATGGAAGCCTTTAATATATTACCCGACCCACAAACCAATGGTGGTTTATTGATTGCGGTTGCACCTGCTTATGTAAAAGCGGTGCAGGATATTCTGAAGGATTATGGCCTGGAAGAATTTATGCAGCCGATAGGTATGTTAAAAACAAAGGCTGAAAAAATTGTGACCGTTAATTTATAGCTTAACCCTTTCTTAGCGTTAACTCTTTTTAAGGAATATAGCGTCTATCTTTTGGGAGAGTATCCTGTCTTTTTCCGTAACAGTATTGCCCGCATCGTGCGTGGAAAGCCATATCTCAACTGTGTTCCACACATTGGTCCATAAAGGGTGATGGCCTGCTTTTTCTGCTTCAAATGCAACCCTTGTCATAAAAGAGAAGGCTTCAGAAAAATCATGGAATACAAATTTCTGGTAGAGTTTATTGTCATTTTCTAACCACATATAATCATCGTTTTAAGAAAGTTAATCAGTTATAATACCATATTTCCTTTGTTCTTTATTTTTTCATTGGTTAGTTCTGCCACCAGCTGAACCCCTGCAATATTTTTTACAGCCTGTTTGATCCAATTACATTTATCATCAGCCACCAAATCGCCTTTCATCAACCATAAAAAATCCATGTGCTTAAATTCGGGTAGCAGGTATTCGCCGTCGAATTGGTTATGGTATATATAATGGACCAAAAAACTATTGGGTTCTACTGACTGGTATACAGAAAAATAATAAGTACGATTTTTTTTCTTCAACTGAATTTCAATTTCCGGATTTAGTTTGAAATTGAAACCAACCATATGATTCACCTGTAAACAAAATTGGTAATTCTTTATAGGAGCTGTGATGCCCAATAAACGGGTATCTTCAAAGAAGTCGTTGTTTAATTCATTTACATTTAGTCGAAGTTTCATTTACATATATTATAGTTCAATATCGTACACTATCTCTTCTGTTCCTCTTTTGATGCGCAATTTTGTTTTGTCACCTTTTTTAAAGTTTCCGAGGGCTGTCATATAACTGCCTACATCTACAAATTTAAAATCGCCCAGTTGCAATAGAATATCGCCTGCTTTCAAACCAATTTTTTCCGCTAACCTTCCTGGGGTAGCCCCGTCTATACGCATACCTGTTCCAGTGTACCCATAATCAGGAATTACGCCGAGACTTACAGAAAAGGTTCTGCGGCCGGGTTGTGCGTCTCTTGTTTTGGTAAAAGCCAGTTTACCTTTACTGTCAACCACTTCAATTAAGCGGTAAATAAATTTCACAATATCTCTTTCACCTTCCAGGTTGATTTTTTCCCAATCATCGGTTGCTTTATGGTAATCGCTATGGCTTCCTGTAAATAGGAATAGTACCGGCATATCTTTCCGGTAAAAAGTGGCGTGATCACTTGGGCCGCTACCGGAGCTATCAAATTTATAGAGCAGGTTGGTTTTTTCTGTTGCAAAAACTTCACCCCAAACAGGAGAAGTACCATAACCACCAATATTGAGTTTATGGGCTGTATCGTATCTACCCACCATGTCCATATTGATCATATAATTGGCAGTGATGGGGATGGTGGGGTTATCGGCCCAATATTTACTACCCAGTACCCCCAATTCTTCTCCAGAAAAATGTAAGATCAAGTAATTGTTATTTTGGGGTACTTTTTTCTTCAGCATACGCGCCAGTTCAATAACAGCAGCGGTTCCGCTGGCATTGTCATCTGCACCATTGTGAATGATATAACCGGTATCGAGTGAGCTTTTTTCAATTCCGTAACCCAGGTGATCATAATGGGCACCAATGATCACGGTATTGGCAGCATGGTTATTGATAAAACCTGCTAAGTTTTTTCCTACCAGTATTTTGTCCCTTAACGAAACCCCTAAATCAATATTTAAGGTTGCCGCATTATCAGAAAAATATTTTTTGTAGCCTTCTTTGGTTAGGTAAATCACCGGAATTTTTACAGATGCTGACTTGTCATTTTTATTGAATTGTACATTGTCTATCAAATCAGAGCTATTGTAAATAAAGAGGGCTGAAGCCCCTTTGGCAGTAACATTTACAACCATCTTTCTAATTTCTTCATCTATATCAAATTTTGGATCGGGGTTTGCTTTGTTTGCTTCCAGAATATCTTTCAGATCTTTAAACCAAGGTTGTTTGCTTTCGCTCAAAGCTATTGCAGGCGTGCCTTTTACCTGTGAAAGGGCACTATAAGATAGGGGTAAATATTCTTTACTCAAAAGCAAAGTATTGTTATCAACTTTCAGGTAGGTTGCCGGTTCTATCTGCTTGCCCTGGTTTACTTCAAACTCCTGAATATATCCTTTAACACCTTGTGGCTCCAAACCTATTTGCTGGTATTGTTCGATAATGTATTGCATGGCCAGTGTTTCACCGTTGCTTCCGGTCATTCTACCTTCCAGTTTATCATCTGCCAGATACTGTATATGTGACTTTAAACGGGCAACCAGTTCCGCATTTGCCTTTTCTTCTGCCAGTCTTTTTTTCTTCTTGCTCTGTGACAACCCGAGTATGGGTAAGATCAACAGCAAGAGCAATAATTTTTTCATTCCTTATCAATTGAAAGGCAAAAATAAGTGGATGTAAGCAGCTAATGCATAAACCATCCTAATTTCATCATAATTCTCTTCCCAATCTCGTAACCTGCACCCATTGATTGCATGTACTTTTGCAGCCATCTGAAAAAATTTGCAAAATCCGTTATTACATATAGCCCTGGTAGGTAATCCCAATAGTGGAAAAACTTCCTTATTTAATGCCCTCACAGGGCTAAATCAGCAGGTGGGTAATTTTCCGGGGGTTACCGTTGATAAAAAAACCGGAAGTGTACAACTGGAAAATAATTTACAAGCGGCACTCATTGATTTACCTGGTTCCTACAGCTTGTATCCCAGGCGCTCCGACGAATGGGTTGCCTATAAGGTTTTGATGAATACTGATACAGAAATTAAAGCTGATATCATCGTTGTGGTTGCAGATGCCAGTAACCTTAAACGAAATCTTTTGTTCTGCAGTCAGATTATCGACCTCAAAATTCCAGTAGTAATTGCATTAACCATGCACGATATTGCCCTAAAGAAGGATATCAGGATCAATATACAGGGTTTAGAAAATGAGCTGGGCGTTCCGGTTGTAATGGTAAATCCCAGAAAAAGCAAGGGCTTAACAGAACTTAAAAAAGCACTGAGCAGTATCTCCAAAAATTTAATTGTTACAGAAAGGGAAGACTTTATCCCGAATGAAAAACTGGCTCCGGTTGCAATAGAAAATGTGCAGGAAATTTTTCCCAAGCTTAGTAAATATGCTGCCATTCATTACCTGATCAACCATGAAAACTTCCCATTAAGTAAGGAGCAACAGGAAGCTATTGAAAAGATTGAAAAGGATACGTCATTCAATCCCACTAAAACACAGGCAGAAGAAATCATTCAACGGTATGCGCATATCCGGGAAATCATGCAAGCTCAGGTAGTAGAAACCGGACCCCAGGATAAGAAAAAAAATACAGAAAAGCTAGACAACATATTATTACACAGGGTTTGGGGTTATGTAATTTTATTATCTGTGTTGTTTCTTTTGTTCCAAAGTATATTCTGGCTGGCACAGTTTCCGATGGATGGAATTGAATGGGGTTTTAAAGAAATAGCTGTTTGGCTAAACCTGCATTTACCCCAGGTCTGGTGGAGCGATTTATTAGTGAATGGATTTGTAGCAGGCTTAAGTGGGATTTTTGTATTTGTACCGCAGATCATGATCCTTTTTGGACTCATTACTATTTTGGAAGATACCGGATACATGGCGCGTATCAGTTTTTTGAGTGATAAGTTGATGCGCAAGGTTGGCTTGAACGGCAAGAGTGTAATGCCCATGATCAGCGGTTTTGCCTGTGCCGTTCCGGCTATCATGAGTGCGAGAAATATTGAAAACAAGAAAGAACGTTTACTCACAATTCTTGTTACGCCTTTAATGAGCTGCAGTGCTCGTTTACCCGTATTCACCATACTCATTTCATTGGTTGTAGATGATAGCTATTATTTTGGTTTTTTAAGTCTGCAAGGGCTGGTTATGATGTCACTCTATCTATTAGGAACCGTGATGGCATTATTGGTGAGCTATATCATGAAATGGTTTATCCGTATCAAAGAAAAGAGTTTTTTCATATTGGAACTACCCATCTATCGTGCACCCAGGTGGAAAAATGTTGGGATCACCATGATAGAAAAAGCAAAGATCTTTTTAATGGATGCCGGTAAGGTAATCATGATCATTAGTTTATTGCTTTGGTTTTTAAGTTCTTTTGGTCCGGGCGATCAAATGCAGAAAAGTGCCGAAAAGTTGGAAGTTCTTTCAAAGGCAATGCCTGATAAAACAGACTCCTTACAAAAACATTTTGCCACCGAAAAGCTGGAACATTCTTATGCAGGATTATTGGGTAAGGCTATTGAACCAGCCATCAAGCCTTTGGGCTTCGACTGGAAAATTGGTATTGCGCTAATCACTTCATTTGCTGCAAGAGAGGTTTTTGTGGGTACAATGGCCACACTTTATAGTGTGGAGGGTTCTGATGACAGTACATTAAGAGAGAAAATGCATGCCGATACCTATTCTGATGGTAGAAAAGTATATAACCTTCCCGCTGCATTCTCTTTAATGATCTTTTATGTGCTTGCCATGCAATGTATGAGTACACTGGCAGTTGTTAAAAGAGAAACCCGTTCCTGGAAATGGCCTATTTTTCAATTTTTCTACATGACAGCGCTTGCCTATTTGATGAGCCTATTGGTTTATCAAATCTTTTCTTAATACTACAGCAGTTTTTGCAGCCAAAATACGGGGAAAACCACGTTTTTATTTTCGAATATTTTAACAATATTTGAAAGTTCCTATTTATCATATTTAAACCAGGTAAACTATGTCAAACAAATGCAGAATTGAATTCTACTTTAAAGTTGATGAACTTCAAAAATTACTAAACGAACATCCTGATGCCAAAGGGATCATTGTTTCAGAGGAAATCACCAAAGAAAAACCAAAAGGCATGGATCATTATGTGAACATTACCCATATTAAGGCAAGGGTGCATAAAGGCGATGCTGCTGAATCTGCCAAATTAGCCGCAGGTGATCCGGATGAAGGATTTATTGATGGTTGTCCTTATCCACCAGGTTGTACAGAATAAGGAATGCACGACTACTATATTTTCATTTTAACAAATTAGTTTTGGATCTGATCAAAATTCTCAATTTAATAGATGTAGGGGCTCCGCTGGTCACTTTATTTTTCTTTATTAAGCCTTTTAAGAAAATGACCAGGGAGCTCCATTACATTTTTTTGTTTGTATGTGTTCAATTCATCACCAACCTGGCTGCTTCCATTCTGGAATTAATCAAGGTGAATAATTACGCCATGTATGCTGCTAATATTGTGATTACTTTCAGCCTTCTGTCTCTGATGTTTTATTCCCTAATCAATAAACAAATAGATAAAATAATCTTAGCATGCTCTCTGTTTTTCGCTATTACAGTAATTGTTTCTTTATTAAATGGGGATGGTATATCTTATTACAATAGTACCATTTCTGCTGTTGCAAGTTTTATCATTACTGCTTATTGCCTGATTTACTTTTATTGGAAGCTGGTGAATGATCACCAGTCAAACGGACTTACCAAGTCGGCTTTTTTCTGGATTTCCATTGGATTATTTACTTATTACACAGGAAGTTTTTTTATATTCATGTCTTACAAATTCCTGATCAACCAGGAAGCTAATGTAATTGGCATACTTTGGCGTTTTCATAATGTATTGCTTACTATTTTCTGTATTTATACCATATACGGGCTCACATGCCGCAACTATCAGAAAACATAACGCTTGTTCTGGGTGGATCTATCATCCTACTTCAATTCACGTTATTTATTATAATGCTGATTCTGGCATACCTGAAAAGGGGCAAAAAGCACCTGAAGGAAAAGGAATTTATGGAATCAGAATTTGAAAAACAATTGTTACAATCGCAATTAGAAACACAGGAAGAAACCCTGCATAAATTGAGTACAGAAATTCATGATAATGTGGGTCAATTATTGAATAGCACCAAATTACTTATTGGTATAACGCAAAGAACCCTCATACAATTGCCCAATTCCATCCCTGATTTGGATAAAGCCCTGGAAGAAGCGATGAATCAAACAGATTCTATTCCCGACTCTGCCCATACGCTGGACATGGCAGACGAAACACTGGCAAAAGCCATACTCGAACTACGTAACTTATCACGGTCATTTAACAAAGATTGGCTGGCACAATTTAATTTCTTACATAACCTGGAAACAGAAATAAAACGTATCAATGCCGGCAAAACCATGCATATACTGCTTTCGGGCCCGGAAACACTTACCTTAAAAGCCAACCAGCAGATTATCTTGTTTCGTATTGTTCAGGAAATTCTGCAGAATGCAATAAAACATTCAGGCGCAAAAAATGTTGACATACGCATCAAAGAAGAAAATCAATTACTATTTATTTCTATTTCTGATGATGGCAATGGCTTTGATGAAAATAGCATTACAAAAAGTATGGGCATGTTGAATATCAATCACCGATCACGCCTGCTAGGTGGTACTGCACAATGGCATACATCAGCCGGTAGCGGAACGCGTGTAACTATTCAATTACCTGTAAATCCTTAAAACTATGAAGATACCCATTGGGCTGGTTGATGACCACCAGCTTTTTCTAAAATCCCTTAGCCTGATGCTAAAAAGCTTCCGTGTGTATGATGTAGTGCTGGAAGCGTTAAATGGAATAGACCTACAGCAAAAAATATTGCATTGCGCCAGACTCCCTGCCATTATGCTTATTGATGTAAATATGCCGGAAATGAATGGCGTGGAAACTGCCAAATGGGTTACAAAAAATTACCCGCAAATCAAACTGGTAGCACTTTCTATGAATGATACAGATAGTATCATCATAGATATGATCAAAGCAGGCTGCTGCGCTTATATGCTAAAAGAAACACATCCGGATGAACTGGAAAAAGCACTGGTGGAAATACACAACAAGGGCTACTATAATGGCGATATCAGTAATATTAATTTCAGAAGATTATTGCTATCTGAAAAAGAATCTGTTATCATTAACGAAAAAGAAAAAACATTCCTGCAATATGCCTGTACGGATATGACCTATAAACAAATTGCAGCTACCATGTTTTTAAGTGAAAGAACCATTGATGGTTACCGCGAAGTATTGTTTGGTAAATTAAAAGTGCAAAGTCGAGTTGGACTAGCCATGGAAGCCATCAGAAGGGGGTGGGTATCTTTGTAAAATCCCGCATATGGCTTATATAATATCTTCACAGAATGGTAATATTTTCCATCATCAACCCCGTCAGCCACTCGATTTATATATAAGATTTTTTTAGCCCCCGCTTTTCACTAAATTAGTGTCTCGTTTACGCATTCAATCTGATTATCCGTTAATTCTGCTAGAGGTAAACTATGCCAGTGAAGTTTTGTACATATTATATGCGATTCCTTTCACTGTTCCTAGCTTTTATACTGCTGTTGTCTGATCTGGTAAAAGCAAATTCTGCTCTCTATACACCGGAAGCTAAACAGGGTATCATCGACCTGAGAAAAACCAATTTTTCAAAGGAAACCATTGCACTTCAGGGTGAATGGGCACTCTACTGGAAACAATTAATATCAACTACCGATACGAATGCCATCAGAACAGCTTTTGTTCCTTTTCCTGTTTTATGGTCTGCAACAATCGTTAACGGTAAACCATTGAACCATTATGGTTATGCCACTTATGCTTTAACAGTATTACTTCCTAAGAATCAACCAACACTGGCTTTAGAAATACCGGATACATACACCAGTTATCGTTTGTTTGTAAATGGCGATCTTTTTGCAGTAGCAGGCGATCCGGATAGTACAGAAGAAAGATCAGTAGCCAAGTGGAAACAACAAACACGTGAGCTCACGGTTGATTCAGACACTTTACACCTGTTATTTCAGGTTGCCAATTACTGGCACTTCAAGGGTGGTCCCTATAAAAACATTCTGATAGGTGATAAACAAGCTCTTTTTTTTGACAAGCAGGTAGACAATGCCTTTGATCTGGTATTAACCGGATGCTTATTTATGGGTGGTTTGTTTTTCTTCGGGCTTTTTCTTTTTGGCAAACACGATAAAGCCATTCTTTATTTTGCCCTTTTCTGTATGACCTACAGCTACAGAATGATTGGTTCCAGAACTTATGTTTTACATGATTTGTTTCCCAACCTGCCATGGTCGCTCACTACGCATTTGGAATATCTTACACTTTTTCTGAGTGTGGTATGGTTTACCTTATATACAAGACATTTGTATCCGAAAGATGCTGTGAAATATGCCACGGAAATCCAGGTATGGTCTTGTTTGGGTCTTTCTGCGGTGGTTTTGCTAACACCGCCTTCTATTTTCACTATGATCATCAACGCTTTTCTGGTTGTTATGTTCCTGGTTATGATCTATATTTTTTACGTATACCTGAAAGCCATGCGCAATAAGCGAATTGGTGCAGGATATGCTTTATTGAGTACGGGTGTGGTTTTAGTAGTTTTTTTGCTTATAAACCTGCAATATTTTGGTATCATTTCACCTCAAAGAGGCATCATATTTTTGGGATATATCTGTTTCTTTTTTCTTCAGTCACTGGTATTGTCTTTCCGTTTCGCTACCGTTTTAAAGAAAGCCAAAGATCAGGCAGAGCAGGGGTTGCGGGCAAAGAATGAATTTCTCTCCACCATGTCTCACGAAATCAGAACACCCTTGAATTCTATTTTAGGGATGACACACCTGATACTCCGCGACAACCCAAGAACGGAGCAAAAAGATCAGTTGAATGTGCTATTATTTTCTGCCAACAATCTGCTGGCAATTGTAAATGATATCCTGGATTATAATAGAATCGAGGCTGGCAAGATTAGTTTTGAATCCATAGAGACAGATTTGCCCAATGTAGCTAAGAATATCGCTTCCGGTTTACGAACTTCCGCAGAAGATAAGGGGATTGAATTACGTTTACAAATAGACCCAGCCCTTAAAAATCTGATATTGGGAGACCCTACAAGGGTTGGACAGGTAATTACCAACCTCATCAACAATGCCATCAAGTTTACGAAAAAGGGTTATGTTTTACTGGATATAAAGGTAGATAGTCAAACAGAAAAAGATATTACATTAACCATAAGTGTGGAAGATACTGGCATCGGTATTTCTAAAGACAAACAAAAGATAATATTTGAACAGTTTACGCAGGGTGATGCCAGTACATCGAGAAATTTTGGTGGTACTGGCTTGGGTCTGGCAATATGTAAAAAACTACTGGCATTACAGGGTATTCACCTGAATTTGAAAAGTGAAGATGGCAAAGGGTCAGTATTTTATTTTCAACAAACCTTCCTGAAATCAATTCATACGGATGAAAAGAAAGAATTGGTTACAAACCTTCTTCCAACTGAAGCTAGCAAACCCCTTACGGGTATTGCCATATTATTGGTAGAAGACAATGAAGTGAATATACTGGTTGCAAAAACCTTTCTGGAAAGATGGGGTGCAGCTGTGGATGTTGCGATGAATGGACAGGAAGCACTGGATAAGCTGGATAAAAACAAACATAAACTTATTCTTATGGACATGCACATGCCCGTAATGGATGGTTATGAATCTACCAAACGCATGCGAGCCGATGGCGTAAAGATTCCTATTATTGCATTAACGGCAAGTTTACCCAGGGAAGTAGAAAACAGAATTAAAGAGGTGGGCATCAATGAAATTGTTGTAAAACCATTTGTTCCTGATAACCTGTTTAGGGTGATACTCCATTATACGAATGTTCATAGGTCTCTGAATGATTAAAAGTTGAATCTATCCGAAAGCAATTTACTTTATGGATGGTATTTCATTTTTTAACAAACATGTCTACTTGCAGTTTAATTTAATAATATATCCTCAAACATAGACTACAGCTACTTTTAAAGTCGATCTCCGTTTTAACATTTTTATACCAATTAATTTTTAATTAAAAGCGAACGTTTGGTGCAAAACTTGCGTCTGATAAAAAGTATGGCGTAATTCTACGTAAACCAACCACCATGAGATCAAAACAAAGCATTGTTATTGTTGCATTGGCAACGATCCCCGTAATATTTCAATTCTGTTCCAAAACTGATACTACCACAACTGAGGCAAGCGGTACTCAGTTAGTAAATACCACTACTACTCCTGTTCAGCTTCCTGCCACACCTTATTTGTACAGTAATCAGGCATTACCCGTTCATATCGCCAATGCATTAGCAGCTACTGATAATACCCCAGTAACCAATCCCATCACCAATGATGGGGCAACACTGGGAAGGGTTTTGTTTTACGATACCAAACTTTCAGCCAATAATACCATCAGCTGTGGGAGTTGCCATAAACAAAACCAGGCATTTTCTGATTCTGCTATATTAAGTATAGGGTTTAATGGCGGAAAAACCGACAGGCATTCTATGCAGTTACTCAATGAAAGATTTTATAAATCGGGAAAAATGTTTTGGGATGAGCGTGCCAATACTTTAGAAGAACAGGTGCTTCAGCCAATTCAAAATACAACAGAAATGGGTTTAACCCTTTCCGAACTTGTAACAAAAGTGTCTGCGCAGACCTATTATCCTGATCTGTTTCAAAAAGCTTTTGGCAGCTCTCAGGTTAGTTCAGATAAAATTGCCAGGGCATTGGCACAATTTATCAGATCAATGGTTAGCTACCAGTCAAAATACGATCAGGTTAAACAAGGCCTGGCAGGCTTTACAGCAGATGAAGCAGAAGGTGAAAACCTATTTTTAACCAGGGGTAATATAACCTGCGCAAACTGTCATACGCCACCTATGTTTATTACTTCTGATCCGCTCCGCCCATTCGGATTACCAGATGCAAATGATGCAGGCATCAATAACCAGAACCGTTTTAAATCCGGCAGCCTTCGTAACATATTGAATACAGCACCTTATTTTCACAACGGTTCAGTGCCCAGCCTAAATGCCATGTTTAATTCAAATATTCCAGCCCATGGTGTTGCGCCGCAAGACAGGGCTAAACTGATTGCATTTCTGCAAACCTTAACGGATCAGACAATCTTAACTGATATCAGATTTTCCAATCCATTTGTAACACAATAAAATATAAAAGTTACCAGATTCACATACTGTAAGCAAGCCCATTCCGGTTTCGTAACTTTGTGGCATGAAGCAGAAATATTATTTGGTTGCCTTTATCTTTATTTTTTTTATATCAGGTTGTAAAAACAATAAAGCACGCAGGATTTTCATAAAAAAACAAATGCAGGATTCTGCAATGCAGCTAGTTAATCAAGATGAACCTTCTATCAGGGATTATTCTATTAATACTTCTAATGCATACAATGATCTGTTCCTGGATAGTCTTGCTTTTGAAAAATTTGTTGCCAAAAATGTTATAGAAGATAGCATCCTTCTGAATATGCGTGATTTTTATAATCTGCGTAATTATGAATTTGCCTGGTTCGATTCAAAGGGACTTACAGAACAGGCTTTGGGTTTCCGGAGTTTATACAAATACAAAACAGATAGTGTAAATAAACAATTAGACAAAAAGCTGGATGATCTGTTGTTGCACGAAACTGCCATCAGTCCTAAGGATACTTCTATATTGAAGATCGAATTCCAGCTTACTAAAAGATTTGTAGAATATTCTCTGGCCACTTATGCCGAATCAGATCTTTACCACAGGCATTATGAAAGTTTTGTTCCTGCTAAAAAAATGCCTTTGTTAGATATGGCTGAATCTATTCTTTCAGAAAAGAATGTGGAAGATGAAAAATATGCAGCACTAAACCGTTTTTACCATGCATTGAAGGATCAATTACTTTTATATGTTCAAATTTATCGTAAAGGGGGCTGGCCCGCAATACCGGAAACAAAAACCAAATACATTTTAGGCAATGCTTATCCGGAAATTCCTGCTTTCAAAAGCAGACTTTATGCAAGCGGCGAATTATTGGTAGCAGACACATCACAAATATTTACTCCAGAATTAGTAACTGCTATTACCGAATACCAATCAACCCACGGCATTAGCACAGATGGTAAAATAGGCAAAACCCTTGTGCAAAATTTAAATGTTCCGGTACTTGCCAGGATCCGTCAATTGTTATTAAATATGGAGAGAATGCGGTGGATGCCTACCACTGTTGAGGGCAAATTGATTTATGTAAATATTCCCGAATTCATGTTGCACGTTGTAGAAAACAATACACACGACATACATATGCCAGTGGTTGTTGGTAAGGATGGTCATAACACTACTATGTTTTCTGATGATCTAACCACCATCGTATTCAGTCCTTATTGGAATGTTCCCAGGAGTATCGTAAAGAATGAAATACTTCCCGCTATGCAAAAAAATTCGCGCTATCTGTCAATGCACCATATGGAAATTGTTAGTTCCGGTGGTGGCATTCCAGAAATAAGACAATTACCAGGTGCACATAATTCTTTGGGCAAGGTTAAATTTCTTTTCCCCAATAGTTTCAGTATCTATTTTCATGATACCCCTTCTAAAAGTTTGTTCGCCAGAGATAAGCGTGCTCTAAGCCATGGTTGCATCCGCTTGAGCGACCCGGTAAAAATGGCTAAATATTTATTAAAGGATGCACCTGAATGGACACCCGAAAAAATAAATGCAGCAATGAATAGCGGAAAAGAAAAATGGGTGGTATTGAAAAAATCTGTGCCAGTTATCATCACCTATTATACAGCCTGGGTAAACGAAAACAAGAAACTGAATTTCAGGGAAGATATCTATGGTAACGATGCGCTGTTTGCATCAAAGCTTTTTACGGATAAATAGAATTTTTTGGTGCAAATACCTTACCGGTTTTGAAAAATGAATGCGCTAAGAATTAAGCGTTTTCTTTCAAAATTTTAGAATGAGAAACATAGTATTTATCCGGACTGTATATGAATAAACAAGTGCCGTTTTTAATTTTCTCAATTACAGGTTTGTAGATGTTGGTAGGCAATGCCGGACAGCCCTGGCTTCTACCAATAAAGCCTTGTTGTGCAATTACTGATTCGTTTACATAAGAAGCACTATGCATCACAATACCCCTTGATAAAGCATTGTCGTTGAAACCTTTTTCTTCTCCTTCCAAACGAAGTGAGGTTCCGTGTTTACCCTGATAGGTTTTACCGGTGATATAAAATCCCAGGCTGCTTTTATTGCTATTGGGTTTGTTTGAAAACTGGGTGGCCATATTTTTACCCGACTGTTTTCCATGTGCAGCATAGGTATGAAACAATAGTTCATTGGTGTTCAGGTCTATTACAAAAAAACGCTTCTTACCGGATGGTAAACTAAAATCAAGAATGGATAGGATATTTTCTTTTTGAATTTTCCCTACAGCTACTAATTTTTTAAAACCAGCAAGCGCATAAGTAAAAGCTTCTTTGGATAACCCCATAGCAGATAGATCTAATTGTTCGTATAAAACAATTTTTTCGTCAATAGCTGATATTGGCTTTATGGTGGCAGTAGAAATATTTATAGTTTTACTGGAAGGTTTGATAAAAGCAAAGCTCATACCAATACATAATAATAAGATTCCGGATAATACATAACGTACGCTTACATTTTTCAATTGCTGCATGTGTATTATTAAAAGATGAAAAAATAATAAATTCGCCTGAAAGGCGTGAACTAAAACAGTTCGATTTTGGGAATTGCAAATATACTTTATTTACAAAGGGTAAACTAATGTTGAAGGATCGTGAAGGCTAAGCTTTAACATTTTTAACAAAAATGGGCAGTATTTGCATACTGCCCAGAATGGATTGCTTGCCATATATAAACGCTTTATCATGCGAGGCCTGGGGCGGGTTCGAACCGCCGTGAAAGGTTTTGCAGACCTTAACCTAACCACTCGGACACCGGGCCATTGGGAAAACAAGTTGATTTTATCATCTCAGATTCGGCACAAATATAAATAAATATAATTAGTCTACTATTTTAATAGACTATATTTTTAAACAATTTCCTAAATAGTAAAAACAAGTTGCCTTTACTTTTTAATAGACTTTCAGGTAGTAAAAAGAATTCTCTGCGAAACCTCCCCGCCCTTTGCGGCTCTGCGGTAAAATCGAATTTTTTTACCGCAGAGAAAGGGATGACAGGGAGTTTTGGCAGAGAAAATTTCTAGGTACTTATACACGCCTAACTAGTCAATCAGGTGCATCCCTTATCTTGCAGCCATGCAAGCATACCTGGATGGATTGAACGAACCGCAAAAAGAAGCGGTCTTACATTTGAATGGCCCCCTGATGATTATTGCGGGTGCCGGAAGCGGTAAAACAAAGGTTCTCACAACCCGAATAGCCCACCTTTTGGCCACTGGAGTAGATGCATTCAATATCCTTGCCCTCACATTTACCAACAAGGCTGCTGCAGAAATGAAAGAAAGGATCGAAAAGATCCTGGGGAATTCTGAGGCAAGAAATTTATATATCGGCACATTCCACAGTGTATTTGCCAGGATATTGCGGGCAGAAGCTTTAAAAATAGGATACCCCACTAATTTTACCATTTATGATACAGATGACAGTAGATCAGTGATC
>CALRUV010000030.1:0-20476 GCA_943371455.1 Chitinophaga pinensis
TAAATAGTAGCTAATGTACCCAATTGATCAAAACCTTCTACCAGCATCCCTTCATGGTCCATATCCGAAAACCCCATGGGACCATGTACCGCTGTCATTCCCCGCTCCTTAGCCCAGGTTTCTACTTCCTGCATCAATGCCTTTGCAATGGATAAGTCCTCTTCAAAATCTATCCACCCAAAACGCAGGTACCTGTTCTTCCATTTATCTATAAAAGCATGGTTGATAATGCCCGCAATCCTGCCAACCACTTTATCATCATGGTATGCCAGCCAGTAACGAGCCTCACAATAGTCAAATGCCGGATTCTTATCTTTCTGTAATGTGGCTTTTTCATCAAACCTTAATGGCGGAACAAAACAGGGATGGCCTTTATATAAGGTAAATGGAAAATTAATAAATGCCTGCAAATCCCGGTCGGTAATCACTTCTCTGATGGTTATCTCCATATACAAGCATTGCTGTAAATATAATCAGTTCTTTTATAAGTGTATTGTCAAGGCCCCTCTTCACTCCATCAATACCTAAACGTAATCGAAAATTGCAAACCCGGTATTGGAAAATTCATCTACTATTGAATGTCCCAGACATTTTATTGCCAAGATCTTACATATTCCTTCCAAAGACCATAAAATTATCCATTCAGTTCGCGGTCCAAATGGTGGCTTTTACCTCAACCCTAAAGCCCGGAAACTTTCTGTAAGCATAATTTTACTTGCTAAGGGTGAGGAAGGAGTTTTAGACAAATGTGTGATGGGACTGAAAAAATGTTCAGAATCCAAACCTTGTCCCATGCATGCACAATATGCCAGTATCCGCAGGCAACTCATCAAACTATATAAAACCAAAACAATTGAGCAATTTGCATTGGAGATGAAGGATGGGGTGGTGTTTAATTAGGAATTATTCTTAAATAGGTACTTGCTGACCTCTACTGATATGGGCTATTTTAAAATACCGCTCAAAATAAATATCCCTACTTCTTATTTTTCCCAAATCAGTAAATGAAATTTCCTGATTGAGTAAGTACAACCAAATACTCAGGCTCAACTTTGCTCCCTGAATAGGAATTATGAGAACTTGTATTGCGATTATTATATTAATGCTGGATTTTTATAGTGGGATAGCGGCTCAACCAACTACAAAACCGAACAAATCCGATACCAATTTTATAAACTATTTACCCGATATTACCGTGGTAGGCAGAAATAGTAAAAGTGACTATCAGCAAATGCCGGAAATAGTGGGAACCAGTATCTATGCAGGCAAGAAAAATTCTTTGGTTGTTTTAGAAAATGTTCAGGGAAATGTGGTTACGAATAATATGCGGCAGGTTTTGGCGAAAGTGCCCGGTATTCATATATGGGAAAGCGACCCCAGCGGAATTCAGATAGGCATTGCTGCCAGGGGTTTAAGTCCCAACCGTAGCTGGGAATTTAATGTACGACAAAATGGCTACGATATTGCCGCCGACCCTTTTGGCTATCCTGAAGCCTACTATAATCCCCAATTACAAGCTGTACAGCGAATTGAAATTGTTAGGGGACAAGGATCCTTGCAATATGGTCCGCAATTTGGCGGAATGATCAATTATATATTACGCAATGGCAGTGAGATCAACAAGCCTTTTGAATTAGAAACGCAACAGACCATCGGCAGTAAAAACTTATTTAACAGTTTCATTTCCCTGGGCGGTAAAAAAGGGAAAGTTCATTACTATACTTTTTTCGATCATCGCAAAGGAGATGGCTGGAGAGAAAACAGCCAATACTATACCAATTCTGCTTTTGCTACTGTTAACTATCATTTTAATACCAAATTATCTCTAACGGTAGAGATCATGCGCTCGCATATCCGCAGTCAACAACCAGGCGGTTTAACAGATAATCAAATAAAACAAGATGCGGAACAAAGTTTGCGCGGTAGAAATTGGTTTGATATTACATGGACAACACCTGCCATCCTGGTCAATTACCAAATAAGTGAAAAAACACGCTGGAACACCAAACTTTATGGCACTATTGGAGATAGGAATAGCGTAGGTTTTCTGCAAGCTATCACTATAAAAGACAGTATCAATGCATCTACACTTACATACAATAACAGGATAGTAAATCTTGATCAATATAGAAATTATGGTTTAGAAAGTCGTATACTATCAGACTTCTATTTAGGGAAGAAGAAGCATACTTTTTCCGGAGGCATTCGGATGTATTCGGGAACTACAACCAGACAAGCAGATGGCATAGGCTCTAAAGGAACGGGTTATGATATTGCCGTTTCGGGCAATTACCCCAGAGATATCAAATTCAATTCAAAGAATGCAGCTGTATTTACAGAAACAGTTTTTCGATTTAGCGATAAAATACTCCTAATCCCTGGTATTCGATTAGAATGGCTGGAAGGCTCTTCTTCTGGAAGAAATGGGTACTCTTCTAATGGCAATGAAATTACATTGCAGCATATTACAAGAAGTCGCAGTTTTTTATTAGCAGGTGTAGGATCTGAATACCATATTACCAAAACAACAGAAATATATGGTAATATTTCACAGGCATATCGCCCTATTCAATTTGCTAACCTGCAAGCTCCGCCTACTACAGATATTGTTGACCCGGATTTACAGGATGCCAAAGGATATAATTTCGACTTAGGTTATAGGGGTAAACTAAATAACTTTCTTCAATTTGATCTAAGCTATTTTTATCTGCAATACAATAACCGGGTAGGTACTATCACAACTTCGGGTAATAACTATCGTTTAATTACCAATGTAGGTAATAGTAGCAGCAAGGGTTTTGAAGGGTACATAGAATTTAATCCTATAAGAGCCTTTACAAAAAGCATCCATAGCGATCTGATTATTTTTGGATCTTATGGATACACCCATGCAACCTATAGCAGCGATCACAAAGATGCTAGTACGAAAGGGAAAAAAGTAGAAAATGCACCTAATAATATTTTCAGAACTGGCATTACTGCCGGGTATAAAGGGTTTTTATTTACTACACAAATGAGTACTGTTGGAGAATCATTTAGTGATGCGAACAATACCATTATAGCTTCCCTAAACGGAAATACAGGATTAATACCTTCGTACACAGTGATGGATATTACAGCTACTTATAAGTTTAATAAAAATCTGAATATAAAAGCTGGCGTAAATAATCTGTTTGATGAAAGATATTTTACCCGTCGTGCCGGTGGCTATCCCGGCCCAGGCGCTTTACCTGCTGATGGAAGAACTTGCTTTATTTCAGTTGGCGCAAAACTATTTTGAGAAAAATGTTAGGAATTTTCAGTAGTCGGATAAAATAAATGAATGGGGCTAATCTTAGAGGTTTAAAGCGAAATGAACCTCTGAAAGAAAAAAGAATACACCAAGAACTTATTTTCAAAAATGTATTATTTGTTGCTCCTATGTAGATATTGCATTTTTTTTGTTGTTATTTATTAAATCCTATCCGCTCCCTTTCTTCCCACTTTCGTTGTGCCGCTTTTTCATCCAGCAAATTTTCCATAGCATCGTAAATATTATTTAGGTTCGTATCGTGTTCTCCCAATCGTTCCTTTATCTCTTTAAGTTCTTCCTTCAGATCGTTTTCCTTAACAAAATCTTTCTTATGGCAACAAAAGCCCGCATAATGGCTATGTTCATGCTTATTACTTTGTCGCTATTTAAGATGCCGCTTAGCATGGCTACACCTTGTTCTGTAAAAGCAAAAGGAGTGATGTTGGTATTACGTTTACCTTGGGATGCATTAACTATTTGCGAACTTAAGAAAATACTGCTTTCTGATGCGGTAACAGATTGTGACCGCATAGTTTGCCATTCAGTAACTGTTAGCCTAAACATAAAATCGGAAGGAAACCGCTTACCGTTTCTTTTAACTGCTTGATTTAAAGCTTTTGTTTCAACTTCATAAAGCAGGGCAAGGTCAAAATAAAGCATTACCCTTTCACCCCTCAATTCGTAAATTCTATTTTGGATACTATGCATGATTTGCATGTTTACAATTTAATGACAACTATAATAATGTTTCTGTATTTCAATATTTATCGCATAACTCATTAATACTCATGATTACAGATCTGTCAGATTTTTTAAAACAGTATTCATAACTGCTCATTTGTAAATTTATATATCACAAAAATCGAAATGCGAAAAAGGTATAATTACCCAGTATTAACTCGCAGTTTTTCTGTCACTTGCTACTCAATCCTATCTGATTAAAACGAATACAAGCTGTTAATGCCTTTTCAGATCAATGTTGTCTCAATAACATGGTCGATTTTCCTTAAATTTACTATTCTTAAAAAGTACGTTTATGAATAATCCAGTACCTATGCCAGTGAATGAAATGGAAAGAATTTTAAGTCTTTCCGAATTTGATCTTGACTACAGCAATCTTCAGAATAATTTCAAAGACCTTACCAGGCTGGCAGCCAAAGTAGCCGACACAGACATTTCATTAATAAACCTTATTGATAGTTTTACACAATGGACAGTTTCTGACTTTGGTTTACCTCTCGAGCAAATGCCCAGGGAGGATTCAGTTTGTCAGTATACCATTACAACTAAAGCTTTTTTTGAGGTGAAAGACCTCTCCATTGACGACCGATTTAAAGATAAATTTTATGTAAAAGAAGACCCTAAACTCCGTTATTATTTTGGTGTGCCATTGGTTACAGCGGATGGATATAATCTAGGGGCTTTATGCGTTTTAGATAAAGTGGGTAAAGAAATCAGCCCCGAAAAAGTTGAATTGCTGAAAATTATTGCTTCTGAAATTGTTGACAGACTTCATGCCATCAAAATGATACAGGACCTGCAGCAAAAAGTAAAAGAAGCAAAAGACACACAAATGAAAGTAGCACATGATATCCGTGGCCCCCTTTCAGGCATAATTAGCCTTTCAAAAATTATTAATCAAATGGGGAAAGATACAAATGTGACAGAAATTCAAGAGCTGGTTGCACTGATACATAAGGGAGGCAATTCCTTACTGGAACTGGCCGACGAAATCCTGGGGGCAAATAAGAAAACGTTAGGATCCAGCCATTTTACACTTAGCAGTTTTAAAGAAATATTGGTAAAACTGTACGTTCCGCAAGCTTTAAATAAGCAAATTAATTTTACTGTTGACGTTGAACCCAAATCGGAAGAATTACCAGTTTCAAGAAACAAACTCTTACAGATTAGTGGTAACCTTATTTCTAATGCAATAAAATTTACTCCTAATAATGGAAGCGTTTCTGTTTATCTCGGCCTGGTGCAGAATAATGAAGGCTTTGACTTACATATGATTATTTCTGACACAGGGCAGGGGCTTGAGCAAAATATCATTGATGCAATTCTTGACGGAAATGTAAATTCATCAGAAGGCACTAATGGAGAACAGGGTTATGGATTTGGACTTGACCTGGTTAAACACCTGATCAGTAAATTGAATGGTCAGCTCAATATTAGTTCTGAAATAGGCAAGGGATCTGTGTTTAGCGTAGTTATACCTCAAAAGTAGCTTTCTGAAAGGTGGTACAAACACTAATTTACCTTCTAGTAGCTTCAGATTGTTTTACCCAATTGATCAACTGAGCTTTCATTTTTTCAGCCAATCGTCTGTTTTGCGTGGCCAGATTATTTTTTTCGGAAATATCATTAGCCATATCAAAAAGCTCTACTGATTGATCTTCATAATGATAGATGAGTTTATAATTCCTTTGCCTTATAGCAGCACCAGGCTTACCGCCCTGGTTACTATAATGCGGATAATACCAGTAAAGTGGTCTATTTTTACTTATAGCAGGCTTGGCCAGCAAAGAAAATATATTTTCCCCATCGATCTTTTTATCCTTTTTGTAGGTTGACTGCATGATAGATGCGCAGGTAGGATATATGTCTGCAAGGGTAACAGGTAAATCAGATTCTGAACCTAGTTCTATTTTTCCCTTCCAATACATAATTAGTGGCACCCGAATGCCACCCTCGTATAACCAGCCTTTTCCGGCACGCAATGGATTATTTGTGGTGTTGCTTCCTTCAGCTGTGCTTAATCCTCCATTATCTGACGTAAAAATAACTACGGTATTATCATCAATACCCAGTTGTTTGAGTTTATTTAATATTCTCCCAATATTCCAATCCATGTTTTCGATCATGGCAGCATAAACCGGATTATCCTGAACCAGTCTGCGCTTCCATCCTGATTCATTGTTCATCCATTCTTCGTCTTTGGCAAACCTGTCTTTATCCTGCAGATTCAGCAGCTTTTGTTTGGCGCGGTATTTTTGAATCAATGCCTTAGGTGCCTGCAATGGATTGTGCACTGCGTACATAGAATACATTAATAAAAAGGGCGCCTTTGTTTTGTTCTCTAAAAATTCAATGCTTTCATTGGTCAATCTATCCGTTAGGTATTCACCCGATGGTCCATCTTGTAACAATGGATTCTGGTAAGGGGTAAAAAATCCACCAGTACTGTCATTTATCCTGCCTGTTGGACTACCCTTACTCCAACCTCCTTTATTTATTTGAAATCCCTGGTGTTGCGGCCAATATTTTTCCTGCTCACCTAAATGCCATTTCCCCGAAAAAAATGTTTGGTACCCGTTTTCCTGTGCAAATTCTGCTATCGTGTTCTCTTCTAAGGATAATTGAAAAGCAGTTGGAGCGGTTTTTATTTTTTCATAGGTCCTTGTTCTTCCATCTTCACTCCTGCCCGGAATCCAGTCTGTAACGCCTGTTTTGGCAGGATATTTTCCCGTCATCAAACTTGCACGGGAAGGACTGCATACAGGACTGGTAGCATAGCCATTATTGAATTTTATACCTTTCAAAGCTAACTGATCCAGATTGGGTGTTTCATAAAAACTACTTCCGTAAACGCCTAGATCAGCCCAACCCAGATCATCGACCAGGATGATGAGAATATTTGGTTTTTTAGAATTTTGTTGCGCAAATAAAAGGCAGCCACAAGATAAAAAAAATGCGCTTATCAATAAGTTTTTAAACATGCAATAGATTTCACTTTTAGTATGCATTAAGCAACCATGGTTGTCCTATTGAAATAGAATGTAATTACTATTTGTACTAAAATATTATACCTAAATTATTTTTGTTTTACCTTATCCAACATCTTTTTCATTTCTACCACTCTTTCAGGATAAACAGTTGCAAGATTTTTGGTTTCCCCGGGATCCTCGGCTAAATTATAGAGTTGTGGCTCTGGTAAATAACCCATTTCCGTATTGGTGTCTTTGTTTATTTTGGGGCCATTGGATGGTTCAATATATTTCCAATTACCTGCTAATAATGAAAGAGTAGAATTAATAGATTGTTCCACTAGAAATTCCCTTGGTTGATTGCTTTGATTTAATAATACCTGTGCATTGTTTTTACTGTCAGGCGCTTGCCCCTGCTCGATGGCTACCCCAGCCATATTAGCCAAAGAAGCATATAAATCAATCTGGCTAAATAAGGCGTCATTCACTTTACCGGATTTTATTTTAGCGGGCCAACTCACAATCATAGGCACTCGGGTACCCGCTTCAAATGCACTATATTTTCCACCTCTGTAAATTCCATTGGGTTTATGTGCACCTAATTTTTCTACTGCTTCATCTTTATAGCCATCGTCAATCACCTGACCGTTATCGCTCGTAAAAATGATCATTGTATTTTCTAATAGCCCCTGCTTTTTTAGGATGGCTTCAATTTCACCAACAGTCCAGTCTAATTGTAATAAAACATCACCCCTTGCCCCCATGCCACTTTTTCCTACAAATCTTTCATTTGCAATTCGGGGAACATGAATATCATGCGTTGAGAAATAAAGAAAAAATGGTTTTGATTTTTGTTGAGAGATAAAGGCATTTGCTTTTTGAACCAGGATATTGGCAAAATCTTCATCCTTCCAGAGTGCCGCATTCCCTCCGGACATATAGCCAATTCTACTGATACCATTTACAATGGTCATATCATGCCCATGTGAAGGATGCAGTTTTAATAATTCAGGATTTTTTTTGCCAGTGGGTGCATTAGGATCTAAGGGTTCTCTGTAACTAACTTTTATGGGATCATTTTTGTCTAAATTAACCACGTTGTGGTTCTCTACAAATACGCAGGGTACCCTATCTCCTGTTGCCGGAATTAAAAAGGAATAATTGAAACCTATTTCAAGAGGTCCAGGTGCTATATTCCCGTTCCAATCCGCTCCTTTTCCATCGCCTAAACCCAAATGCCATTTACCAATTACGCCAGTGTGGTATCCGCCTTTCTGCAGCATACCGGGTAAAGTAGTGGTAGAAACGGGTATTAGTAAAGTTGCATCACCTGGTGCAATACCTGTTCCTTCTTTACGCCAGGCATATTTACCTGTAAGCAAGGAGAATCTGGATGGCGTGCATGTGGCAGATGTGGCATGTGCATTGGTAAACCTTACACCATTTTGTGCCAGGCGATCTATATTGGGTGTTTTGATCGCGGAGGTTCCGTAAGCACTTACATCTCCATAACCCAGATCGTCGGTGTAAATTAAAATAATATTGGGCTTTGCATTTTTTTGAGCTTGTAAAATGCTGCCAGGAAATAGTAAAAGGGTTCCTACCAGGATGCAAAAGAAATTTTTAACCATAAAGCTTAATTATAATAGGTTATAACATGAAACAATGTTGGTATTAACTAAAGGCGTACAAAAGCACTAGTCCTTAACATTCTAACACAGCGCTTTTAAAGCTAAATTCTAAATTATCGCAACCACACTATAAAGTTTACCCAATTAAGAGGGTCAAACGTGGCAAACAATTAGCGCACTGCTAGCTTTTTTTATAATCAGATGGATTTACGCCAAAATGATCATGAAAACGCTTTCTAAAATATTTGATATCATTAAATCCTGCTTCTGAAGCCGCTTCTGTTACCGTATAATTACCAGATTCTAATAATTTTGATGCAAAATTTAAGCGTGCCGTTCTTATAAATTCGTTGCCCGACATGCCGGTAACCGCTTTCAATTTTCTATAAAAAGTAGACCTGCTCATAAACATGAGATTGGCCAGGTCGTCATTATTAAAATTGCTATTAGAAATGTTATCTTCTACTAATTTCATCAACTTGACCAGAAACTCTTCTTCAAAGGTTTTTATTTCAAAATTACCTGATCCCAGAAAAATCTTTTTAGCGTATAACTCTTTTAAGGTATTCCTGGAATTAATCAAATTATGCATGTGAACCAACAGCAGTTGAGAATTGAAGGGCTTGGGCAAATAAACATCTGCGCCCTCTCTGATACCCTGTACATGGTGTTCCAGATCTGACAGGGCAGTTAACAAAATAATTGGAATATGTGATGTGTCTTTATCAGATTTTAATTTTTTACATAATTCAATGCCATCTACTTCAGGCATCATTACATCACTTACTATCAGATCAGGGATGGTTTCGAAGGCTTTGTCGATACCTTCTCTTCCATTAGTAGCCGTAACTACTTTAAATGTTGGAGAAAGTATTTCATAAATATATTGCAGCATATCAGCTTCGTCTTCTACCACTAATATGATGGGGAGATCCTCTTCCTGACGCATCAGATCGTTTTCATCATTCATAATATCATTGTTTAAAATGGCATCATTGGCTTGGTTGATAGAAAGCATGGAATCTGCCGAAATAGAAAGCAATGCATCTTTAAGCACTAATGAAGGTAATACAACTTTAAATACACTGCCATTTATGCCATCACTTTCAGCTACAATAGTGCCGCAATGTAATTCGGTTAATTCTTTCACAAAAGAGAGCCCAATTCCTGTGCCTGAAATAGTGGTGGCATCTTCTTCCCTGCCTCTGTAAAATCTGTCAAATATCTTTTCCAATTCATTTGGCGGTATTCCTTTACCAGTATCCTGAATACTTATTTCGCATTGCTGAGCAGCATTTTTCTGAACGGAAAAATGGATCCGGCCACCATTTGGGGTAAATTTAAAAGCGTTAGACAAAATATTAAATACAATGATTTCTAATTTATTATGATCGAAATTAAATGACAGGTATTTTTCCTTTGGCTTGAAGGTGTATGTTATACCCCTTCTATTGGCCTCATCCATAAAAAGAATAAAAATATCATGGCAAAAAGAGATGATCTCGCCAGGCTGTAAAGAAAGTTTGATACTGCCGGCTTCCGCTTTTTGAAAATCTAATAACTGGTTCACCATCCGCAACATTCTCTTAGATTGTTTTTGAACCAGTCTTAAACTTTTTTCAACAGAGAGTTCATGTTTTTTTCTTTGCAGTAGATCATCTAAAGGCCCTAAGATTAGTGTTAGCGGTGTTCTGAATTCATGAGAGATATTCGTAAATAACCGCTCTTTAAAATCAGATAATTTATGTTCCTGCTGGCGTTCGAATTTACTCAGGTTCAACTGATTCTTTAGTGCTAATTGCCTCAATCCTAAATAACGGGTAAACCAAAGCAGAAAAATAAAAACAGTAAAATAAATACTATAAGCCCACCATGTTTTCCATATCGGTGGCAGAATTTGTATAGTTAATTCATGAGGTTTTGGATTCCATATTTTATCACTATTGGTGGCTTTCACCTTTAGATAGTAGGTTCCAGGCTTTAAGTTAGTAAATGAAACCCTGCGATTGTTTCCAGCATATACCCAGTCATCATTAAACCCATCTAATTTGTACATGTATTCATTTTTATCAGGGGCATGATAATCCAGTGCAGCAAATTCAATAGAAAAGATATTTTCTTTATGGCTCAGTGTTATGCTATTTGTTTCATAAAAAGGTTTTGACAGTATGGTGGTATCCGATTTTACAGAACCAAATTCATTGGGTATGTTGTTAATGGTTAAATTAGTGAAATAAATAGGAGGCGTAAATTGATTAATTTTAATACTATCCGGAAAAAAGTAAGTGATCCCCTCCAGGCCTCCAAAAAAGAATCTTCCTTTCGTATCTGCAAAAGATGCATTTTCTGAGAAAACATCCGATTGCACGCCATCACGTTTATCAAAAACTGAAAAAGTATTTTTCATTTGATTAAACCGAATAATACCCTTGTTTGTACTTGCCCAAATATTCCCGCTTTTATCTGGAATAATTGCATGAATATAATCACTAGGAAATCCCTGTTTACTGGTGTAGGCAATTAGTTTTAAATTATTTCCTTCTATAGCGGTTATTTTATTCAGGCCTGATTGGGTACCTGCCCAAATATTTCCAAATCTATCTTCTGCTAAACACAAAATGGTATTGTTGCTAATGGAACTTTTATTGTTAGATGTTTGCGTGAAAACCTGAAATTGATTGGTTTCGGGATGATAGAGGTGTAATCCTTTATAGGTTCCAACCCAAAATCTTTTCTTTGAGTCAACCAATAAAGAGCTAACTCTTTCATTTTGCAATGCTCCTTTTACGCCATAGGATGGTAAATAATTTCGAAAAATGGGTTGGTGCTGTTTGTTATACCCAATTATACAACTGAGACCATTCTCTTGTGTTCCAATCCAAATTTTACCATTTGTATCTTTTATGAGTGCATTAATTTTTGTACCGCTTATTGCATTACTGTCTTTAATATTTGGGGAATAAATTTTGTAGTTAGCAGCTTGTTTGCCATCATTGATTACACGTATCAATCCATTCATTGTAGCAATCCATAAATAAATACTATCTTGTAAAAAAGCCCGGCTTTCATAAATGGAGGCTGTTAAACTGGAACGTTTTTTTTCCTTAATATCAAATTTGTAAAAGGTTTTCCAATCATTAGAATATTGAATGCCTATACCTTTATTACCTAACCAAATTTTATTTAAAGGATCTACATATACAGAGCGAACATGTGTACTTTCTAAAAATGAACTTGACTCATTTTTGTAACCTATATTTTTTATTTTTTTTTGATTTAGGTCTAATTTAAAAACACCCGTTCCGTCCGTACCAATCCATAATAAACCTGAGGGATCTTCTTGTATAGTTAAAATGATCTGGTTGCTATTAGTGTAAAGACCTGGGATATTTAAATTAATTTTTTCAAAAATCTCCTTTTCCCTGTCAAATCTGTTTAAGCCGCCTCCCCATGTTCCAACCCATAGGTTTCCTTTTGAGTCTAATAAAATACGATACGAATTATTGGACAACATAGACAAAGAGTTATTTTTCTTTTCCTGAAAGTTCCTTCCGCGTTTTGTTGTAAGATCAAATTGGTAAATTCCATAATTCCAGGTTCCCAACCACAAGCAATTGAGTTGCTTATCATATACAATAGATGTGAAATTGATATCAGGTATGCCAAAATTATAAGTGAAGTCGTTTTTCAGTTCCTTGTTAATATGCCTCAATCCACTATTGGTAGCTAACCAATAGCCTTCTTGCCCGTCTGATTGAATATCAAAGGTTTTCCAGATACTATTGAGAATGGTAAATTTGCCAGTTGATTTATTCAGGTATTGAAACCCTTTCCATGTTCCGATGAATAATTTATCAGAATCCGTATCGAAAATAGAGAGAATATAATCAGCATTAAATTCAGAAATGTTTTGATTATCATTATTGTAGTTGGTGATTTTTCCTGTTTTAATATTATAAGCACTCAACCCGCCAGATTTGGTACCAATCCAGATATTGTTTTGCTTCCCGTTTTGCAAAACCTCAATAGATTGACTTAACAAATTATCTCCTTTACCAAAATCATTACTCAGCAATTTCATTTCATAGCCGTCAAAGCGTTGCAAACCGCCCCTGGTTCCAAACCAAACAAACCCATTCTTATCGTTAATGATAGAAGTAACTTCATTATTAACCAACCCATCTGTTATCCTGATAAATGAACTGAATTGCTGGGTAAAACATAAGTTGTTTATACCCAACAATAGAAGCATGCAAAAATATGTAGGCAATTTAGAAAACAATGTTTCCAGAATTAATCGTTCGTTCTGTGATACAATTTAGTAGAATTCTACCTTAGTGAGAGATATTTTAAAGCCAGATTCTTAAAAACTACAGGGATATTAACAACAAAATAAATAATAATACTAATAAAATATAGCTAAACCCCAGTTTCATATTCAGCCTATGCTTATTTCTTTCCATATTAACTACGATTTTTAAAAATTTATTGTCTTTATTTTTATTGCGTTCTTACTTGTTATTCTTAAAACGAAATTGTTCCAACTCTCTGGGATCATGCACCCGCACTTTCTGGTTTTTCATCAAATCATCGTGAATCATCAGGGTTATAGTATCCCACACAGCGCCCTCGGTCCAAATGGGTTTCATCTTATCTTTTTCCCAATCAATAAGTTGTTTTTGTAATGCGGCATAAAGCGAAGGTTCAACTTCACGTATATCATTTGTTTCACCGGGATCTTTATTTAAATCATATAATCTTTCACCTAAGCCCTTAACTCGAACCATTTTATACTGATCAAAGCGAATAGCTGCTTCTGCATCTTTTCTCCAAACCAAAAATTGATGGGGTGCCTGGGTTTTCTCTCCTTTTAAAACAGGCAAAAGACTTACCCCATCCAAACCTTTGGCATTAGATAACTTTATGCCTGCCGCTTCTAATGCAGTGGGGAAAATATCCAAAGAAGAGCTGAGTCCGTGATACTTGCTTTGCGCAAGTTGTTTTGGCCAACTGACAATAAATGGAATCCGATGACCTGCTTCATATTTGTTTCCTTTAAATCCTTTTAAAGGATAATTACTAGACAGGTTATTATGCGCACCACCATTATCGCTCAAAAAGAAAATAAGTGTATTATCAAATAATCCCTGATCTTTTAATTCGTTGATAATATTGCCAATTGCTCTGTCTAATGCATAATTCATTGCTGCCAGTTTTTGGCGGGGATGATCAGCAAATTTTTTCATATCTGCATCACTGGCTTCCATAGGGGTATGCACTGCATTGGGTGCCCAATACATAAAAAAGGGTTGGTGCTTATTTTGCCGGATATACTTTACTGCTTTATCACCCAAAACATCTGTCAGATAACCACTAAACATTTCCTGGTGGTGATTTTCTATTAAGGCTGTTTTAGCGCCCTGCCGATCATCTTTATTGGGTTGATAAAAATAACTTCTCCCCCCACTTAAGAAACCATAATAATATTGAAAGCCCTTTTGTAAAGGATGTTGGTTAGGGTTAAATCCTAAATGCCATTTACCAAAAGCCGCAGTAGCATAGCCTTGTGCCTGTAATAATTTAGGCAACATTACCTGAGCAGTATCTAAACCAGTATACCCATCTCCTTCATTGCACTCGTAACCAAAACGCTGCTGGTACTTACCTGTTAATAAGCCGGCTCTTGAGGGACTGCAAACTGAGGCTGTTACATGCGCATCTGTAAACACAACAGAAGAAGCTGATAACAAATCTAAGTTAGGCGTTTGTAAATCTTTTGATCCCATAAAGCCAAAATCAGCATAACCCGCATCGTCAATGAGTATAATAATAATATTGGGCTTAGAAGTAATGGTTACTTTATTAAAAGCTGTACTAAATACAAATATGATCAAACACGAAATAGTCAGGAAGCTACTTGCTACATAAAATGTTTTCTTATTTGTATATTTCATTACAGGTTTATTCCTCATTGCTTAGGAAAATTTTTGGCTTTATTGTATTGATCTTCCTGGTTTAATCCAAAGAAAATGGGCAATATGGTATTAGCTTCCCATTTTTTTCTTTGTATTTCGAAGCCATTTAATAATTGCTTGCGCTGGTCTGCCAGATTAGTAACCTCCCCTATATCCGATTTTACATTATATAGTTGAAAGCTGGTATCTTTTATAATCACTTCCTTAAAACCAGTCTGATGTAATACTGCATAATTTTTTTGATCATACTGACGCCAGAAAAGATATTCATGAGGGGCATTGTTTTTTTCACCTTTTAAAAAGGGTATCAGGTTTACCCCATCTAATTCATTTTTCGGTTCAATTCTTTCTTTTATATTGGCAGCAATAGTGGCAAATAAATCCAGTGATATAACTGGCTGCTCAAAGCGGGTATTGGGCTTTATATGTTTGGGCCATTGCATAGCAAATGGCACTCTGATACCGCCTTCGTACAAGGAGCTTTTACCAGCCCTAAGTACCCCATTATTACTTGCATTGTCCTGTTCTGGTCCACCATTATCTGAGAGAAAAACAACAATTGTATTTTCTGTTAAATTTAGTTGCGCTAACTTATCTAATATAGTGCCAACCCCATCATCTACGGCACTTACCATTGCTGCATAGGTCTTGCGCTTATTGTCTTTGATATGCTCAAACCGGTTTAAATATTTAGGAGTTGCTTGTAATGGTGCATGTGGTGCATTATAAGCTAAGTATAAAAAGAAAGGTTGTTCTTTATTTTGTTCTATAAAAGACACTGCTTCGCGTGATAGTACATCGGTTAAATAATCGGACACCTCTATTACGTCTTCGTTTCTGATTAACCTGGTTCTATAACTTTGTGCTTCATTTTTAGCACTATCATGGTGGGCGATAGTATATTCTTCAGGAAAATATCGGTGTCCTCCTCCTAAAAAACCAAAAAATTGGTTGAAGCCTCTTTTCCATGGACGGAACTGTTCATGAACACCCAAATGCCATTTACCTATTCCCATGGTGTTGTACCCTGCCTGCTGTAAAAATTCTGGCAGTGTTTGCTCTGTTAACGGCAATCCGATAGTTGCGTCGAATGGTTTGTAAAGTGGGTTTCTACTATAACCAAACCGATCCTGGTATCTACCAGTGATCAATCCTGCTCTGCTTGGCGCACAAACCGCATAACTAACATAGCCCTGACTAAACACCACACCATTTTTTGCGATACGATCAATATGGGGAGTGGGTATATCAGTAGATCCATTAAAGCCAACATCAGCATATCCCTGATCGTCGGTAATTATCAATATCACATTGGGGTTAGATTTATTAGGCTTGGGCAACTCGATAGCGCCTAAGTCAGGCTGGTCTGTTATTGCATTACCGAGTATGTCTTTTGCTACTTTTAACCCTATTCTTATCCCGATACTATCATGGGGGATGCTGGGAATACTGATACCCTTATTTTGGACTAAACTTTTATTGAGCGGGGTATAATCGGCAAGTTCTAAACCGGTTTTATTTTTAAATACCGGGTCTCCAAAAAATGGCGTTTCATCTTTGAATGCAAAATCCTTTGGCCAATTATTAGCGCGTAAAAAAAGATTATTTTTAAAAAGGGTATTGGGTATTCCATCTTCATCTACTTCTTTCTTTTTCTGATCTCCCGCAACAGTTTGTGCTTCAGATTCAAAATAAAATATATTATTGGCAATTAACACGCCATCAGCACTGCTGCTTGCTGCAATTTTAGGAATTATATTTTTAGAAACATAGATGGTATTATTATAGAAATAACTATTGTAGGGTCCGGCATTTTTCTTTTGATCACCTACATACCCACTCAACCAAAATATTTTACCTTCCTGAAAGGCACCATTCAAGCCTTTCACCCTGTGTCCATCATTGATGCTGATATTATAACGGTAAGCACAATTAAAATTATTTCCCAGGATCTCACAAAACCCACCTGCATTATTAGCACTTAGGTTGTATTGTACAACCACATCGCTACAATTATAATCTATGTGCACACCTGCCGAATCACCCGGACCATTCGCATTTTCAAAACGATTATGTTCTATCAAAATATTAGAACAGCTCCAGGTCCACAAACCACTGCCTCTTCCCCAGTTTCTGGTATCGGCTGTTGATCCGGAATGGTTAATAGTATTATGATGGATATGTGCATCAGTAATTCCTGAAAACTGCATCCCCGGTCCGCCGGTATTGGAAACCTTGCAATAAGCTATTTCTAATTTACTAATTCCATTTACAGATGCTGTGGCCTTTAAACCTGTATGACTAACATTAAAAATAGTCGTCTTCAATACTTTCACATTATGTAATCTGCCTTGTTTGGTATTATTGATAAAACGAACTCCCCAACCATAACTTTGTGTGCCGTTAGCAGATTTTGTTTCTGCAGCAGAACGCGTAAACCCCGCTGGGTTAAAATACACATCATGCACTAACAGATCGGTGAGTACAATATTTTCATGCAGTTCATCTTTAGTAAGCTCTACCAGAATGCCGCAGCGTAGAGCCGATTTATTAGTAGAATCAGTTTTCGGGTAAGGAATAAGTCCTGTAAACTCAATCCCTTTAACAACCAGGTGTGAACTATTCTGTACCAAAAGCGCATTCAATTGGTTACCCGCATCAATAACAGGCTTGCCCTTTTTTCCTTTATAGGTGTAATAGGATATAACAATAGGTTGCTTGAAAGTTCCCCTGGTATTTTTAATAACCAGCATACCAGAAAATTTTTGACCAGATGCAAAAAGAATGGAATCTCCGGGTTTTAACTGAATCAAATTAATAGGATCCATTGATTTGAATGATTGGGAAATACTGGTTCCCTTATTAGAGTCCCTGCCTGTTTCAGCATTAATATAATAATTGGCTGCTTCTGAAATTAAGCTGAGAAAAGTAAAGAATAGGAAAGGTATCAGTCGTTTGCGCTTCATAAATACAACCATTTAATACCGGGATGGATGTATGTTTCAAACATCTACCTCGTCAATTACATAAAATAAAATCATTATTAAAAAAACAGCGAAAGCAATCTTTCAAATAAAGGGGGTAATCAATTCAAAAACCTTACCTGCATAAAGATTTAAAGGAAAAAGCACAGGCAAAACCGGGCAATTGCTATAAATATTAGCAAATCGCAAGCAGTATTAAAAACTAAGTTTTAGCTGCCACAAATTGTAGTTTCCTTCTTACCAATTATCGGTTCTGAAAGAGGAAGCAGGTAAACCATAGGTATTGAACAAACTACCTTCCACCCAGTTTTTGAAAGCATACCTTACACTACCCGGGCTTTTAACCTGTTCACTCCAAATGGTAATGCATGCTTTGCGATTTTGCGTAATAATTGCTTTGGCAGGATAAAATACCTTGTCTTCACCTGCAATCTCAAAATCAGATAAAGGCTTGCCAAATGTTGTAAAGCCCATATCTGCATGGTCAAATGCTACAATTAAACTATCATTAGCAATTTTCTCTATTTGTTTATAAACCGGTCCGGTAAAAGAAATACCAGGTATATTGTAATTTTTAGCAAATGCCCAATAAGCCAGTCTATTGCCTACTTGTTCTTTTTGAGCAGGATGAATCATATTTTTTTCTCCAATATCCAAAGTAACCGCCATACCGGAATTTTCAACTGCTTGCATTGTTTTAAGTTGGGCCTCTCTTAATAAAGCGCCGCTAATTGTTCCTGTACCTGCATGAGGTGCGATCTGGACAAAATAAAATGGAAAAGATCCCTGATCCCACTGTTGCCGCCAGGATTTAATGAGCAAGGAAAATAAGGCTTGGTATTCATTGGCACGATCCCGGTTTGATTCACCCTGATACCAAAGCATCCCTTTTATGGTAAAACCGATATAAGGATGCAACATGGAATTATACAACATCGTATGCGTAGTATTGGCTTCTTTAATGGTTGTATTCTCTGGAATGTTTACTTTTTTAAAAGAAGCTAAAGTGGCACTGTCCATCCAGCTCTCAACATTGGAAGCACCCCAGGAAGTCTGAATAATGCCTACTGGCACCCCTAAAACTGCATTTACTTTTTTTGCGAAGAAATAGGCAACAGCACTAAAATTTCCTGAAGATGCTGCTGATGCAAATTTCCAATGCCCATTAACATTATTCAAGGGCGTTTTGCTAAAATTACGGGGTGTATGAAATACCCTGATAGAAGGATTATTTGATTGCAAAATAAATTCATTACTGCCTATGATGGGTTGATTGGCATTACCTTTTAAGGTCATTTCCATGTTGGATTGTCCGGAACATAACCATACTTCTCCAATAAGCACATCGTGTAAAATGATGGTATTAGAGCCACTAATAACTACTGTATATGGGCCCCCAGCAGTTGGCGTAGCTAATTTAATTTTCCATTTACCGCTTTCGTCTGTTATTACTTTATTGCTTTTACCCCAACTGCCTGTAACAGTAATTTTTGTTTTGGCTTTATCGGTGCCCCAAATAACAGCCTCCGTTTGTTGTTGGAGTACCATACTGTCACTAAAGAAAGAGGGCAGGCTGGTTTGCGAATAAGACAATGTAATCAACATCGTAAAAAGTATAGTTGCGCTTAAATAAATTGACTTCATAAAAAATAATTATAATTTTTTGCTTTCTTAGGTTCAAATATTTAAACATTAATTAGGAACTCAAAGAAAATATGTTACCATTCATCAGTTCTAAAAGACGAAGCTGGAAGACCTTGAGTATTATACAAACCGCCGATTACCCAGTTTTTAAAGGCATACCTCACACTCACCGGATTTTTTACCTGTTCATTCCAAACAGTGATGCATGTTCTGCGATCTTTTGTAAAAATCGCATTTGCAGGATAAAAAACTTTGTCGTCGCCAGCAATTTCAAAATCTGTTAGCGGCTTACCGAAAGTATTTAACCCCATTTCAGCATAATCAAAAGTAACAATCAAGCTATCTCCTTTGGTTTTTTCTAAACTCTTGTAAACAGGCCCGCTAAAACCAATGCCGGATATATTATAATCATTTGCTAATGCCCAATAAGCCAGTCTATTACCTACTAATTCTTTTTGCGGTGGATGAACCCCGTTTTGATCTCCAATATCTAAAGTAACGGCCATGCCAGTTTTTTCTACCATTTGCATGGTTTTTAATTGCGCCTCTCTTACTAGAGCTCCGGAGAGATTTGCATTACCCCCAAAAGGTGCGATTTGTGCGAAATAAAAAGGGAAGATTTCTTGTTGCCATTGTTTTCTCCACGAATTAATCATTAGTGTGAAAAGGGCTTGGTATTCATTTGGATATTTTCTATTTCCTTCTCCCTGATACCAAATTACTCCTTTAATGGTAAAGCCAATATAAGGATACAACATCGTATTGTACATTATGGTAGGCGTAATATGTGCTTCTTTGATAGTGAAGTTATCAGGTATTTCTATTTTTTTATAGGAAGCCAAAGTAGTGCTATCCATCCAGCTTTCAACATTAGAACCACCCCATGCATTTACTATAAGCCCAATTGGTACGCCTAATACAGAATTTATTTTTTTTGCAAAATAGTAAGCTGCAGCACTAAAGTTGCCTGTTGTTTCAGGAGATGCATGTTTCCATTTACTTGTAGCATTTTTAGAAGGGCCTTTACTTAGGTATCGTGGAGTAGTATAAAACCTGATGTTTGCATTAGATGAATTTAAAATAGTTTCATTACTTCCAATGGTAGGTTGATTTGCATACCCTTTTATGGGCATCTCCATATTAGATTGACCTGAGCATAACCACACTTCTCCAATGAGTACATTTTTTAATGTAATGGTTTCACTCCCTTTAACTACTAAATTATAAGGCCCACCTGCAG
>CALRUV010000031.1:0-20407 GCA_943371455.1 Chitinophaga pinensis
TAATATCATTTTTTTCGCCCACCATGGTCTGTATGCGGAAGAAAAGATAATAGGTAATCATTTCGAAGTAAATCTTACGATCAATCATTTACCGATAAGATTACCTGTTAAACATTTGTCAGAAACGATCGACTATGTTGCCGTTTATGAGCTGGTAAAAAAAAGAATGGCCATTGCAACTCCTTTACTAGAAACCTTGGTAACAGAAATAGCGCAAGAAATTCTGGCACAGTTTTCTCTTGCAGAGGAAGTAATCATTGCCATACGCAAATTACACCCGCCCATTGCCGGTATAAATGGAAGTTTAGGTGTAAGTTTTCAAATGGCAAGAAACCCTAAAAGTTAAATTTGAAGCACATGCGTTCATGGATCCTTTTATTATTCAGCTTAACCACATTGTTTGCAGGCGCCCAGGATATCAATATCTTACTAAAAGAAGCGGATAACCTGGAAAAACAACAAAAAGAAGCTGATGCTCTCGAAAAATACAAACAAGTACTTTTGCAGGAACCTATGCAGTTCAGAGCTTTGGTAAAGTCAGCTGAGATTAATGCTTCACTTGGAAATAGAAATACCGTTAAGCTTACTAAAAAATTATTTTACGAGACCTCTCTTTCTTTTGCTAAAAGAAGTTTCCTGGCCGACAGTAACCATGCCGATGCATCTTATGTAATGGCCATGGCTTCCGGTAAAATGACAGATATAGAAACGGAAAATAAAAAAATTGTTGCCTATGTTAAGGACGTAAAAATGTTCGCCGACAGAGCATTGCGGATCAATGCCAATCACGCAAAAGCCAATTATGTGCTGGGCAAATGGCATTATGAAATGATGATATTGTCTGGCATTAAAAAAATTGCCGTTAAATTATTTTATGGCGGACTTCCGGAAGCAGACCTGGATAAAGCCATTTCTTACATGGAAAAATGTAAAACCCTCGAGCCCTATTTTGTACCTAATTACCTGGATCTGGCTAAAGCTTATAAAGAAAACCATCGACCTGCACAAGCCATTGAAGTATTAAATAAATTGGTAAAATTACCCACCAGAAACTCAGAAGATGTAGCTTTAAAAGCAGAAGGAAGCAGTTTACTGCAATCCTTACAATAGGTTTGTATAGATTAGACAATAAAACCAAAACAGATTTTTAAAACCCTAACAACTACAAAATGGAACTCCAGCAATTATTTGAACAGGCCATTGCCAATAGTAAAAACCTTAGTGAAAAGCCCGATAACCAAACTTTGCTTTCTTTATATTCCTTGTACAAACAGGCAACTGAAGGGGATAACCAGGAAGAGGGTCCTGCCAATGCATTTGATTTTGTTGCTAAGTTCAAACACGAAGCCTGGGCTAAACTAAAAGGTACCACTAAGGATGCAGCCATGCAGCAGTATGTTGACCTGGTTCAGCAATTATCCGGAAAATAAATTCGTCTATATCTTTTTATTCTTCCATTTGCCACTCTTCATATACCAATAGGAAGGGATCAGGATGGTCGTCCAATAAATCCATTCACTTGCCCATCCATAAACGATAGGTAACTGCATTTTCTCCAGTGTGATATAGACATAAATGCAATAAAATGTAATAGCAGCTATTTCTGATAAGAGATTAATTTTTGAATTGCCTGTACCCGTAACGGCATTCATCCAAACTACTGAAATAGACATTAATACTAGTGCCCCGGAAACTACCCTTAAAACTGGGATGGCCGCAGCAATAAAATCTTCTCCCTGTCCGTAGATTGATAAAAAGCTATAAGGGAATAGGTTTAGGTAGGTGCAAACGATTATAGCAAAACCCGCACTCCAATACATGATTCTTTTAATAAGCCGGGGAATTTCGTCCTGCCTGTTTTGCCCAATCACATTGCTCACCATACTATTGGCAGTAGCTGCAAAAGCCCAGGTAAAACAGCCAAAGAATCCAAATATATTACGCATGGCATTGGAAATGGCGAGGTCTCTTTGTCCATGGTGTTCAATCAAAATATAAAAAAATTCCCAACTGATAATACTAATTGCGTGTTGCAGAATCAGTGGGTAGGATTGATTCAGTATCAATTTTACATGGAAGGCATCATAAGCCCAGTTCTTAAAAAGATTAAGTTGTTTGGCAACGCCATTCATTCTTATCACCACAAAAATCACGGCTAACCCTGCAAACTCAGAAATAATAGACGCATAAGCAGCACCATCAAAACCCATTTTGGGCATACCCATTTTTCCGTAGATCAATCCATAATCAAAAAAGATATTTGCTATGGCTTCTGTAGCCGTGCCAATGATCAGGTACCTGCTTTGGTTTGTACCCACCAGTAGGGCATTCCGCATTTGATAAACATAGAGAAAAGGCAAACCCAGAATCCTGATATTGAGAAAATTAACACAGATACGCACCGATTCAGGATCATGCAAAGACCAACCCAACACGATGGGTGCTATAAACCAGGTAAGTAATATGCCTAAACCAGCAAAAACAAAAGCAATTCTAATACCCTGCGAAAAAAGATTGCCAATGTCTTCTATTTTATTTTCACCAGCACGCCTTGAAATGAGGGCTTGTAACCCATTATTAAGTCCAAGACCAATTACCGCGAATATCAGGTAATATACCCCTGTAATGCCCGCAAGTGCCAAAGAGCCTTGTCCCAACCCACCCAAAAATATATTGTTGGTGATAAAATTAATTTGTGGAACAATGATGGCAGCTGTTATGGGCAGGGCAATACCTAAAATATGCTTATTGCTGATATCAACCCGAAGATTCATCTCTTTTGAAGGCTTTTCCATAATATGGCGTAAAGCTACTATTTTGCAGAATCTGCAAAAGTCTTTTGGTGCTTTATTGTAATTTTAGGTCAAGGTTGTTGAAACAATTTATATAATGGAAAAAAAAATGACTTTATACCGTGAAAATTTTCTTTCGGAAACGAAGGCAGATGATATTTTATTCCTTGAAATAAGCAGGAACGAAATAGTATGTATGGTAAAAGGTGCAGATGCCTCTCAGATAGAAGCTTTTGAGCTATATAATTTAGAAAGTGACGCAAACAACTGGCTGGACATTTTCTTCCATTTAGAAACGGATAGTGAAATACTAAACCGCCATTTTAAGGAAGTGAAAGTGTATTTAAATTTTGCAGAAGCCTTGTTGATCCCGGAAGAAAAATTCAGTATCAGTGCCGCCGAAGATTACCTGTCGTTGATTTTTGGGGAATCTGACAGGCAAGAAATGAAATATGAATTGCTATCACCCAAGAATGGCATTTTTCAGGTATTCAGGATTCCTAAAGACTTACACCAATGGCTGGTTAAACATTATATATTGTACCAACCGCACCATATTTACAGATCCATTCTCAATAAACTTTTTAATAAAGATCCAGAAGTTGGCTTTTATATGAAAGTGGAGTGTTTTGACAAACAGTTTATTATTGTTTTACTGATCAATGGTAAGCTGCAGCTGATTCAAAGCTTTGCCTATCATGTACAGGAAGATTTATTGTACCAGGTGATGAATATTCTGAAGCAATTCAAGCAAGAAAATACCACCTCGCATCTTGAGATCAGTGGCATGGTGAATACTGATTCTGACATATTCAAAAACCTTTCCAAACTCTTCACAGAAACATCTCTTGAAAATATTGGTCAGGGAGCCAGTTTATTCAGCAACTCCGATCATCCATTACATTATTTTGCGCCTTATTATAAGCTAACCATATGAGGATCATTTCTGGCAAATGGGGAGGAAGAAGAATCAGTCCACCAGCCAATATGCCCCATACACGCCCAACTACTGATATTGCCAAAGAGGGACTGTTTAATATATTGCAAAGCAGAATGGATTTTGAAGGCATTAAAACCCTTGACCTGTTTGGAGGAACGGGTTGTATTAGTTACGAACTCGGATCAAGAGGAGCCAGCCAGCAGCTCATTGTAGAAAAAGATCCGACCATGCATGCTTTTATCAAAAAAAATATGGCGCATTTAGGTGCCGATAATGTGAATGTTTTAAAAATGGATGTTTTTGCTTACCTGCAAAATTGTACAGAAAGTTTCAATTTCATTTTTGCGGGTCCTCCTTATGCATTGGGTGCTATCGATGAATTACCCAGGATAATAGTTGATAGAAATTTGATCGCAAAAGATGGTTTCTTTGTATTGGAACATACCCCCAGAAACCAATATGAAAAATTCAAAGGATTTAGTTTTGTAAGAAATTATGGCAGTACTGTTTTCTCTTTTTTTGTGAATACTTCCAATGAAATTAGCACTCTATAATGGTAACAAAACAAAACATATTCTTCGTTTCAGGCATAGGTACCGATGTAGGTAAAACTATTGCTTCTGCCATTATTACGGAAGCATTGGCAGCTAATTACTGGAAACCCATACAGGCTGGATGGATAGATGGAACAGATGCCCAACTTATAAGTATGTTGGTTACAAATCTGCAATCCGTTATTTACCCGGAAACATATCGCTTAGAAACATCTGTTTCCCCGCATATTGCTGCCAGAAATGAAAATATTTCAATAGAAGCCTCTTTGCTGATGAATCAACTGGATAAAATCCAGGCAGAATCAACTGATCGACCTCTAATTATAGAAGGAGCAGGGGGCTTGCTCGTACCCTTATCAGAAAATTTATTTGTGGCAGATCTGGTCAAATCCATGCAAGCAAAAATGATACTGGTAAGTAGAAATTACCTGGGCAGCATCAATCATTCCTTGCTAACAGCTGCTTATTGCAAATCACATGAGCTGGATGTTGCAGGCTGGTTATTTAATGACGATTACCTAAGCTATGAAGATGAAATTGTTTCCTGGTCAGGTTATCCCAGTCTGGGGTCGATACCTCATCTTCCGGTAATCAACCAAAAAAGCATTCATGATCAGGCTATGCGTTTGCAATTATCCCTTCGTTCAATTTTGAAATAAGCTTCATGAATAAAGAAACATTAAGAAACCTATACCGTACAAGAAGGGCTGAAATATTACAGTCTGATAGGTTGCGGATGGATGACCTGATGTTGCTGCAATTACAACAACTAAATTTTACAGGCATCAGCCATATATTGAGTTACTGGCCCATGGAAGGAGAAGCAGAACCAGACACCCATTCCTTTACGGGCTACTTCAAACATATGTTACCCAATATTACGCTAACCTATCCATTATGTAATTGGCAGAACAATTCCATATCAGCCGTTGCAGTAAATGATGATACGGTATTCCAAAAAGATAAAAGAGGCTTATGGGAACCAAAGGAAGGGCAGGTTATTCCAGCAGAAACCCTTGACCTGGTGCTGGTGCCTTTATTAATTTACGATAATTTTGGCTACAGGGTAGGTTATGGAAAAGGGTTTTATGATAGATTCTTAGCCACTTGCAAACCCGAAGTCATCAGTATCGGATTTTCTTATTTTGGCCCGGTTGAGAAGATCATGGATACCCATCAATTTGATGTACCTTTAACCTATTGCATCACACCGCAACGTATTTATGAATTTTAATACGATTTTCTTAAAGTCATTCCGTGTTTTATTACTCCCTTTCGCACTCCTGTATGGTTTGATCATCATTTGCCGGAATTGGTTGTACAACAAGCAATATATCAAGTCTGCAGAATTTAATTTCCCCCTTATTTGTGTTGGTAATCTTTCTGTAGGAGGTACAGGAAAATCGCCCATGGTGGAATACCTGATTCGAATATTGCAAGATGAATATAGTTTAGGCACATTGAGCAGGGGCTATAAAAGAAAAACAAAAGGCTATGCACTTGCCAATGAACTAACAACAGCACTTGAAATAGGGGATGAGCCCATGCAGTTTCACCAGAAATTTCCGCAGATAGCTGTGGCATCCTGTGAAGAAAGAATTGTAGGCATTCCTCATTTGCTGCAGGATGTTCCTGATTTGCAGGCAATCATTCTTGACGATGCCTTTCAGCATAGAATGGTGAAAGCAGGCTTCAATATTCTGCTTACTGAATATGGCAACTTATACAGCCATGATTTTTTTCTGCCTACCGGCGATTTAAGGGATGAATGGGCTTCTGCCAAAAGAGCACAGGTTCTGGTGGTAACTAAATGTCCCAATGACCTAAGTGCCGAAGCCAAACAAAAAATTATCCGCACATTAAACCCGGGCTCCAACCAATCAGTCTTTTTTACCACCATTGAATATGGCATACCTTACCATATATTCAACCAGAAAGACCATTGGATGTTAACGCCCCGGGATGAGGTTTTACTTGTTTGTGGCATCGCTAACCCCAAATTATTAAAGGATTACCTGAACGAAAAAACACATGCTTATTACCAGGTAGATTATTCTGATCACCATATTTTTTCTATTGACGACCTTGAAGAGATCAAAAATAAATTTGAGAGAATAATAGCAAAAGACAAATTAATTTTAACTACGGAAAAAGATGCCGTCAGGCTGATCAAATTTTCTGAGCATCTAACTGCATTACCCATTTATGTTTTACCCATACAACACTATTTTTTATTTAACGAAGGCGAACAATTCAATCAGCTGGTGAAGGATTTTATCCGAAACTTTCGTTTTAACGCAGCCTCATGAAAAGTAAAAAGACCAAACAGAAATCAAAACAAAAATCAAAGATAACCGCACAGCTTACGCTTAAAGGAAAATTAGAAGTAACCCGTTCCGGTATGGGCTATGTGATTGTAGAAAATACTACCGGTGATGTATTGGTACGTCCGGGAGATTTTGCTACTGCTTTAAATGGAGATACGGTTCGCGTAAAAGTATTCAAAGAAAACATGCGCACCAGCAAAAAAGAAGGAAAGATCACCGAAGTAGTAACACGCAAACAAACAGAATTCATTGGTCATATTCAACTGTCTACCAATTATGCATTTTTTATCCCCGACACCGATAAACCGATGCCGGATATTTTTATACCGTTGTCAGAATTAAATGGGGCAAAGAATAAAGACAGGGTAGTGGCCAGGCTTGTAAAATGGGATAAAGACGATAAGAAACCCGTTGGCACTATTGTAAACGTAATGTTACCCGAAGATGAAAACGATGCTGCCATGAAAGAATTATTGGCGCAGGCTGGCTTTCCCTTGTTTTTTCCGGAAGATGTACTGGAAGAATCAGAAAGATTACCGGATATTCTCGACAAAGATGAAATCAGCAAAAGAAGGGATTGCAGGGACATACTTACCTTTACTATTGACCCGGCAGATGCCAAGGATTTTGATGATGCCATTTCATTCAGAAATTTAGCAAATGGTAATTACGAGATCGGTATACATATTGCGGACGTAAGCTATTATGTATTGCCCGAAACAGAACTGGATGAAGAGGCATACAAGAGGGCTACTTCTGTTTATTTGCCCGATAGGGTTAACCCCATGTTGCCCGAAAGAATTTCCAATGAACTCTGTTCACTCCGGCCGCATGAAGATAAGTTCACTTTTTCAGCCATCTTTCAAATAACACCCAAGGCAGAAGTTAAGCAATATTGGTTAGGCAAAACAGTGATCCATTCCGATCATCGTTATGCTTATGAAGATGTGCAGGAAATAATAGAAACCAAAAAAGGCAAACACGAAACAGAAATTTTATTATTGAATGAGCTGGCGCAGAAATTTCGCAAGACCCGCTTTAGTAAGGGCGCCATCAATTTTTCTTCGCAGGAAGTAAGGTTTAAGTTGGATGAAAAAGGTAAACCCATTGGCATCATTGTGAAAGAAAGCAAAGAATCGCATCAGTTGATCGAAGAGTTCATGCTGCTGGCCAATAGAACGGTTGCAGAAAATGTTGCCAAAATTCATATCAATAAAAAGCCTTTGCCTTTTCCATACAGAGTGCATGATCAGCCAGATCCGGAAAAACTGGCGCCATTTATCGTGTTTGCGAAAAAGCACGGACATAGTTTTGATATTTCTTCTCCCCAAAAGATCGCCCAAAGTTTTAATACCATGCTGGCCGAAGCAAAAGGGAAACCCGAACAACATGTGCTGGAACAATTGGGTATCCGAACCATGGCTAAAGCTGTATATACTACTGAGAATATTGGTCACTACGGATTGGCTTTTGAACATTATTGTCATTTTACTTCCCCTATCCGCAGGTACCCGGATGTATTGGTGCATCGCGTGCTGCAATCCATACTGGATGAAAAACTATTAGTGGACAAGAAAATGGAAGAAAAATGCCGACACAGTAGCGAAAGAGAAAGAGCTGCCATGGAATGCGAAAGGGCCAGTAATAAATACAAACAAGTTGAGTTTTTGAAAGGCCATCTGGGTGAGGTTTTTGAAGGTGTGGTAAGTGGTGTGGCTGCTTTTGGTTTCTGGGTTGAAACGGTTGCACACAAATGTGAGGGCTTGGTAAGCATCATCAGTTTATCCGATTACGATGATTTTAGGGTGGTAGAAGGCGATTACAGTTTGATAGGAAGAAGAAGCGGACGAACATTTAGAATGGGCGACAAAGTAATGATCCGAGTTGTAGCTGCCAATCTCGAAAAAAGGCAACTGGATTATGAATGGGTGATGGATGGGGGTGGAGAAAAGAGTGAAAAGTTAAAAGTGAAAAGTAAAAAGTGAGGAAAAAACAGGTCGAATTATTTGCATTTAAAAAAACCGTGCCCTTGTGCCTTTGTGTGCAATAAATTTTTCACACAAAGGCACAAAGGCACAATTGAAAGTATGCAACCTAATCAGCTTTCAGATTCTTTAAATAAAATCCCTTCTGTTGTTAAAGCATGTAATACAGGTTCATAAATGGAAGGAATGGTAGGAATCAATAAACCCCTTGCTGTTAATTTTCCTTCCAGTAATAAAGTAGCAGCAATACCCAAAGGCAATCCCACTGTTTTGGCCATAGCCGTATGTAACTGATCCTGCCCTTTTACTACCAGACTACTTTTGAGAAAATGGGTAGTATTATCGAGCGTATAATCAATCTCATGGAACATCACCACCATATCCTTATCAGTTGGTTGTAATTGCCACTTTTTTTCAAGTATGGATTGAAGAATAGCCGCCGAACTAAGTAGCCCTTTGTTGAGCAATGTGTTTTCATTCCAACCAATAAATTGCAATTGGCTTTGTACCAGTTCCGGTAAACTTGCAAAGTTTAGCTCATGCTTTGCAAAGTGATTGTGCAAAAAAGTGGCAATGGTCAAATGGCTAGTATCAATACTATTTTGCTCTTCCGTTAATCCAGCTTTTACAATCCATTCCCAGCCCTTACAAAAACCGGGATAGCGCAGGGTTGTACGTATAAAAGTAGTGGTATCTTCTAATCCGTAAAGCGATTGGTAACTGAGCGAATCTCGATTAGGATAAAAAGCAAGTTGCCCAACACCTTCTATGGAAACTTCTGGGCAATTCACAAAAAGTTCCTCGTAGTCTTTATTTTTAATCTCGCAGTCTTCTACATATACTGCACCAGCTTTTCCTGCAAGTATCACATTTCTTGGGTTCCAACTTAATTTATAATGCCAGGGGTTATTATCACTTTCCGGTGCAACTAAACCCCCACAATGCGATTGAAAAGATTGAATGTTGCCCCCTTTGTTTTGAATACTGTGAATTAACTGCATGGCACTCATGTGGTCGATTCCTGGGTCGAGTCCCATTTCGCATAAAAAAAGCAAATTCTTCTTGCTTATCTCGTCTGACATTTGGCTTATAGCCGCATCAATATAAGAAGCCGTTAACAAATGTTTCCCAAGGTTTACACAATCAACTGCCACCAAATAATGTAAAGATGCTGGTAACATTGAAATCACCACATCCGACTCATTGATCAGCTTTTTACGAGGGATTTCTTCTTCAACAGCCAATTCAACAGCAAGCACCAAAGGATGATTGCCCACTTTTTGCTCAGCCATTAACAGATCGGCATCAGCAACCACTACATTCCAGTTTTTGGCTACAGCTGCTTTTTTAAGGTAATCTATCAAAACCGTTGCCGATTTACCGGCCCCAAAAAGTAAAATTTGTGGCATAATTTTTTAACATAAAAGCTGTGAATTCTTTCATTTCCCTCGTTAAAGATAATCAGACTCCTTAGAACTTGGGTTTTAAACAATGAAACCCATCCTAAAATGCTCAAATACAAGCAGTTTTACATCATCCACAACTGTGGATAAAACAGCACAAAAAACAGGGTTTCCAGGCTCATTTTACGCCTTAAAAAAGCTATCTTCGCCATCCCATAAAACTGGTTGTTTTGCAACCGTTCATAGATTCAAAATTTAGTACGAGAATTCACACATGGAAGAGAACCAATTACCACCGGAAACCAATGATAACGACCGGATAATACAGGTAAATATCGAGGAACAAATGAAGACTGCTTATATCGACTATTCTATGTCGGTAATTGTTGGTCGCGCCCTGCCCGATGTAAGAGATGGATTTAAACCCGTTCACCGCCGCGTTTTATATGCGATGAATGAATTGGGTAATAATAGCAACAAGCCCTATAAAAAATCTGCCCGTATTGTGGGTGAAGTAATGGGTAAGTATCACCCACATGGTGATGCATCCATTTACGATACTTTGGTACGTATGGCACAGGAATGGACCATGCGTTATACGCTGGTAGATGGTCAGGGTAATTTTGGTAACCAGGATGGTGATCCACCGGCTGCCATGCGTTATACCGAAGCCAGGTTACAGAAAGTGGCAGAAGCCATGCTGGATGATATTGAAAAAGATACGGTTGATTTTCAACTCAACTTTGATGACTCACTTAAAGAACCATCGGTATTACCTACACGCATTCCCCAATTGCTGGTAAACGGATCTTCCGGTATTGCCGTAGGTATGGCAACCAATATGATGCCCCATAATTTGGGTGAAGTAGTTGATGGCTGCCTGGCATACATTGAGAACAGAGATATTTTGGTGGAAGAGCTGATCAATTATGTGAAAGCACCTGATTTCCCAACAGGTGGTATCATTTATGGAATGGAAGGTGTAAGACAAGGTTTACTTACCGGACGTGGCAGGGTAGTATTGCGTGGTAAATGCCATGTTGATACCAAAGCCAGTGGCAGAGAGCAGATCGTGATAACGGAAGTGCCTTACCAGGTTAATCGTGATAACCTTACCGACCGTATTGGTCAACTGGTAAATGATAAAACCATCGAAGGCATTGCCCACGTAAACAATGAAAGTAATATGCGGGAAGGAACCCGTATCGTGCTGGATCTGAAACGTGATGTGGTTGCACAGGTACTCATTAACCAACTTTACAAGTTTACCGAATTACAAACCAGTTACGGTATTAATAATGTAGCTATTAGTAAGGGAAGGCCAAGAATTATGAATCTGAAAGACCTGATTTCAGAATTTATAGAATTCAGGATGGAAGTGGTGATCAGGAGGGCAAAATTTGAACTGAAAAAAGCAGAAGACAGGGCACATATACTGGAAGGATACCTGAAAGCGCTGGATCATTTGGATGAAGTGATCGCCCTGATCCGTGCCAGCAGAACACCCGATGAAGCCAAAGAAAACCTGATAGCCAAAAGCAAACAGGAAAACTGGAGTCTGAACCGTGAATTGTTTTCTGATATCACCAATGAGCTGTACACACAGGAAGACGGTTTATCTGAAACACAGGCAAAAGCCATACTGGAATTACGTTTACAGCGATTAACAGGAATGGAAAGAGATAAGATCATTGAAGAATTCAATGGCCTGATCAACCTGATCAAATCATTGAAAGAATTACTGGCTAGTGAGTTTTTGCGTTACGAATTGATCAAGCAGGAATTAATAGAAGTAAAAGAAAAATTTGGCGACCCGCGCAAAACGGTGATCCAATACCTGGCAGATGAAATGCGTATCGAAGACCTGATCGAAGATGAAGATGTAGTGATAACCATATCACACCTGGGTTATATCAAACGTACTTCTGCCACAGAATACAGACAACAACGTCGTGGCGGCAGGGGAGCAGTGGGTTCTAAAACCAGGGAAGAAGACTTTGTAGAACACTTGTTTGTTGCTTCCACGCACGGCACCATCTTGTTCTTTACAGAAAAAGGAAGGTGTTTCTGGATGCGTGTTTATGAGATTCCGGAAGGAGAGAAGCAAAGCAAGGGTAGGGCCATTCAGAACCTGATTCAATTACCGGGCGATGATAAAGTAAAAGCCATTATCGATGTAAATAAACTGGACGATAAAGAATATGTTCAGAATCATTTTATCGTACTTTGTACAAAGAAAGGGATCATCAAAAAAACTTCCCTGGAAGATTTCAGCAGACCAAGAGCCAATGGTATCATTGCTATCACCATAAATGAAGGAGATGAATTATTATCTGCCCGCATGACGGATGGTTTGCAAGAGATCATGATGGCCGTGAAGAGTGGCAGGGCTATCAGATTCCCTGAAAACAAGGTGCGCCAAACAGGAAGGGGTGCTATAGGAGTAGCAGGTATTGAAGTAGACGATGAAACAGATGAAGTAGTAGGCATGATCTGCGTAAACAAAGACGATGCAAGCCGAACCATTCTGGTGGTAAGTGAAAAAGGATTTGGTAAAAGAACCGCTATCGACGAATATAGAATCACTAATAGAGGCGGTAAAGGTGTTAAAACTATCAACGTAACCGAGAAAACAGGTTCTTTGGTAGGGATTTTGTATGTAACGGAGAAGGAAGACCTGATCATTACCTGCAAATCCGGCATCACCATCCGCACCGGCATCATGGATATTCGTGAAGCGGGTAGGGCAACACAGGGAGTAACACTGATCAAACTGGACGAGAGCGATGAGATAGCAGCCATCTCTCAAATAGAAGACCAGGAAGAGCCTTTGGTTATTGCGGAAGAAGGCGCAACAGAAGGCAGTACAGATGCACCAGCAACGCCAGATGAAGATGTTAAAAATTCAGATAACGATTCAACCATAGAAAATCAATAAACCCGTCATTTTATGAAGAAGTTTTTATTGCTGTTAGTAAGTGCTTTTACTTTACAATTGGCAGTGGCACAAGACCTGAAAAAGGTACAAACAGCCTACCTGATCAACCGTTTTGAAGATGCCAAAGTAGAAATAGATAAAGTAATGGCAGATCCCAAACAAAAAGACAAGCCTGAAGCTTTTTATTGGAAGGCCAAGATTGCTGCTACTTATTTTAAAGATGCAAAACTGCGCGATAAAAGTCCCAACACTTTAAAAGACGCAGATGATGCCTTCCAAAAATACATGCAGGCAGACCAGGCATTGGTTCTGGTGAAAGAAAAAGGAGCCGAAGCTTTTTTTGACATGTATGCCACCGGTTACGAATTGGGTATCAAACAATTTAACGACAAAAAATGGGATGATGCCACCACTTATTTTAAAGTAACCGTTGATTATGGCGATATTATCTTTAAAAACAAATGGAGTAATAAACCAGTAGTATTGGATACCATTCCCATCCTATACCTGGCATATGCATACCAGAATGCCAATAAGCCGGAAGAAGCAACTAAATATTACAGTCGCCTCGCTGATGCAAAAGTTAACGGTGAAAACTATATTGATATTTACAGGTTCCTGGCCAGTCATTACACCACCACCAAAAACCAGCCCCAATTCAACAAATATGTAGCATTGGGCAGGGAATTATACCCTAAATTTCCATGGGATGAACTGGAGATAGAGTATATGGATGAGAACCTGACGCTGGCTGAAAAAACGGCTTTGTATGATAAAGAAAATGCAGCCGGCACTTTAACCGAGATCAAGTACCTGCAGTTTGGCGATATTTTTGTAAATGCACCGCATAAAGAAAAAGGGTTAGACAGTGCCCAGAAAAAAATGTACGACCTGAAAGCTGCAGAAGCCTACCAGAAAGCATTTGCTAAAAATGGCGAGAATGGTGTAGCAGCTTATAATGTAGGCGTGATCTACTATAATGTTTATGGAGAATATGACGATCTTTATGCAGCTAATATCCGTGCCATGCAAACTATGAATGCAGACAGGCCAGTAGAAAAAGACCCTAAGAAAAAAGCAGCGGCTGATGCCTTATTCAAAACGAAAACAGACCCGATTAAAAAAGCGAATACCGACCTGGAAAAGCCTTTGATGGAAAACCTGGATAAGTCATTAGAGTGGTTAGAAAAAGCCTTTACAATTTTAAAAGCTAAAGCAACCAGAACTTCTACTGAAAAGAATGTGATCAATAAATCGGTTGACTTCCTGGCAAATTTATATGCTTATAAGCGCGACAGGAACAGAGGTAAGGATGCAAAAGCCTTTGATGCTTTTGATTTGAAGTATAAGGAGTATGATGAATTACATGGGAAATTTTAATTGAGGAATACTTATATAATTAAGAACGCTGACTTATGGTCGGCGTTTTTTATTCACCATATAAAAAGAAATTTCGAATTTTTAAATATCAAAAAGCCGCAAATATATGGGATAGGAAAACTCATAATAAAATCTCTTTTCATCACTCTGTGAACAGCTTTATAAACCAAAAAACTACATATCAGGATATGTAGCTTAATTTAGTAATTACAATAAAGTGATGTAGAAACGGTAGTAGGTGTCCAAAATCGTAAAACTATCTTATCATTGAACATCCACCTCAAAACCCCAAGTGTTGAAGTTTTTAATAAGTTAAAAGTAACTACAACTTAAATTGAAACCAAAACTGGCTGTTATGATTGATTATAAAAAAGCTGAAGTAGAATTAAGGGGGCAGGCTCTTTATTTTTCTGCTCGGATAGAAACTTGTTTATCTACCATTATAATTATAACACAGGCAGATGACCTAAATGACGAAGGGGTTATCTTAAAGATGGAGTTTTGGAAGAAGGTAAAAGAAGCTAAAAAAAGATTGAAAAGGAAGGATTTTGAGCTTTATTGTAATTATGAAAAGACTTTGAATGAACTATCTGATTTGAATTTCAGACATAGAATGGCACATAGCGAAATCGACTGGAGAGAGCCAACTAATTTTACAGTTTGGGAAGTAGTTGAAAAAAGCAAAGAAGCGAGTTATGTTAATGTGCCATATACAGTCGAAGAAGCAATGGATGAAATGCAAAGGTTGGGCGATATTTCAGACTCTATGAAAATGCTTTTAAAGGATTTTCTTTTGAAGCACACAAGGGAAGTTCCAAAGTCTTAAAATGATTTTTTTTCCTGTTTTCTAATTTTATTCTATCTTCTTCAAAAGATGACATTTTGTTTAATATACCACAAGCTCCGCTAAGAGAATTAGACAAATCTAAGTCCCCAAATTTTATTTGGATATGTGTTTTAAGTTCCATTTTAATTAACATTCGATTTGATTAAAAAGTGTGAACAGAAAAAAAAGAATACAATGTATTTTCGTGCCTATTTAACATAATATTAATTATAAGATATAATCGTAACTTTGAATCCAATCTAATTAATACCCGGTAACATCAATTATCCATTATAAAACAATAAGTTATGCATCAACAACCATGCATTCCGCATATAAAAAAAAGACCGGAATAAATCCGGCCTTTCTATTAATTTTTCTTACAGAATTCTAATAAAGATAATTCAAAGCCGTTTTATCATTGGCATTGAATGGTCTGTTTTGGTTAGCACCAATACATGCCAGCATAAATGAATTTGGATCTGCTGCTGCAGGTGTTCCTGGAATTAAAATGGCACCAACAGTTGATGCACCTTCATTGGCAACTGAGCCACCACAACTATAAGAACGATCCATGTAGTCGGTATGACGGAAACCAATGCAATGTCCAAGTTCATGGGCAAAAATGGTTGCAGCATAGTTTATAAATGTGGTAGATGTTCCGGAACCTATAGCCCGAGTATTTACTTTAACCAGGTTATAAGGGGCACCGCCTGCTGTAGGAAATCCTGCAGAAGCTAAATAACTGCCATTTGCAGTTGTAAAAGTTATATTGGCACCTGAACTTACTCTTTGCAAAGTAATTTGTAAGTTTTCAGCATTATAACGCCTTACAACTTCGTCCAATACCGGTCCATATACAGATGCATTGATCTTATTATTCAACGCTACTGTAATCACCCTGGGTAAACCGGTTACCAAATTGGTGGTTCTGTACTGCTCCGTTTCACCAATTCTTAAAAAAGAACCCGCCAGGTTACGTTTCAACTCACCGGCAGGGATAAAAATATCACCTTCTACAATATAGCCACCTTCATCGGCAACAATATTAGAAGTAGAAAAACCCATGGCTTTTACGCCACTGATCACATCGGGTGTTACCTGCAACGCAGTTACTTCATCCGTTGTACCGGCGTTTTTCTGACAAGAAATTGCTACCATCATAAATAAGACAGCGGCCAGACTCATTTTTGCATTTTTTCTCATGTGCATTTTTTTTAACTGGATTTTAAAATAGTTTGGTTTAACATATAGCCAATTTAGTAAATGTATTTTTTAAAATAAAATTTATTTTTCCTCATATGTATAAATTTCATTTTCTATCCCTACTTATGCCTAATCCTCTGCGTAAACTCCCCGTTCTCTCTGTCTCAGCGGTTGGTCTGCTCCAATAAACAGATGAAAATGCATGTCCACAACCAGCTATTTGTTTATTTTTAACCTATCAGTAAGCCCACTATACATATTAAAATCCTTCTATTCTCAATATTCCTATGCCAGGCAGCTACCCTATTTGCACAAAAAAATGGCCTATCGGATGCAAAGATCTTAGCACCGTTTCTATTAAATGCAGATGAAATCGAAGCCAGCAGCCTGCATAAACAAAATCCCAATGCTAAGCAGGTTTTCTTTTACGTTGTGAAAGGTCCATTGCCTGATAGTATTCAAATACACCGAAGCTTGTCAGCAGATTGGCATATCGTTTCTTTTTTATCAGCAAGAATAAAAATGAAAATTCCATCAAATAATATCTTGCCCGTAAATAACCGATGGAAATTATCGCCCGAGTTATTAGCGATCCATGCAAAAGCAGCAGAACCTACTAACCAAAAAATAGTTGCATTGCTTACTGTAGCTGATACAGGTGCATTTGTACAAAATTATTCGCAACATGCTGCTGTTAAATTCCTGCATAGTTTCGCTTCCTCAGGATCTTTTCAAATACAAACAAATACTGCCTGGCTATTCAAACAGGCACTGCACGACCCGAATATTCTCTTTATAGCCCATGCAAAAAAGCCTTTTACAGAACGTGAACTCACAGGATTTGATATTTCTGTAAATAAGGTAAACCTGGCACACCTGCGCTGGCCTGGCATTAATGGGCAGGGATTAAATCTTTCTATCAAAGAGAATAAGATGGACACCCTGGATATAGATTTCAAAGGCAGGTACCGATACGCCCCCACTGCTTCCAGCCTGATGCAAACACATGCCACCACGATGGCTACTATGGCAGCAGGAGGTGGAAATACAGATTATACGGGCAAGGGTGTTGCCTGGGGCGCTACAATCAGTTCTTCCAATTTCGCTAATCTTTTACCGGATAATATCACTTCGCTGCAATCCACACAAGTAGCTGTTCAAAACCATTCCTATGGTGTGGGTATTGAAAATTATTATGGAGCGGATGCTGCTGCCTACGATGCACAAGTGAGCCAAAACCCTTACCTGCTGCATGTTTTCTCAGCAGGCAATACAGGCAATCTTGCATCCGGTACAGGTACTTACCAGGGTATCAATGGCTTTGCCAATCTAACCGGCAGTTTTAAAATGGCAAAGAACATTCTCACTGTAGGTGCCATAGATTCCTTTTACCAGATGATGGGCATCAGTTCCAGGGGTCCTGCTTTTGATGGCAGGGTAAAACCAGAACTGGTGGCATTGGGCGAAGACGGAAGTTCCGGCGCCGCAGCAATTGTGTCAGGATTGGGTATTTTAGTTCGCCATGCTTTTGAAAAAAAATTTCTGGGTGCCAAACCTGTTTCATCAGCGCTGATCAAAGCCATACTGCTCAATAGTGCAGATGATATTGGCACTAAAGGAATTGATTATGCCTCCGGTTATGGCAATGCGAATGGATGGCGAGCCTTACAAACCATTGCTGACAATAAAATGATGGAAGGCATTATTAAAAACGGCAACACCAACACACATACCATTTCATTACCAGCCAATGCAAAATATCTTAAGATCACCATTTGCTGGAATGATCCACCCGCATTACCCAATTCTTTCAAAGCCCTGGTGAATGATATCGATCTGGAATTAGTGCATAACAATACGGTACAAACTTGGCTTCCCTGGGTATTGAATAATTTTCCACATGCCGATTCATTATTGAAACCCGCCTCCAGACAAAGGGATAGCCTCAATAATGTAGAACAAATCACTGTTGACATACCCCCTGCCGGCGATTATACCCTACTCGTAAAAGGCAGATCTATCAACACAACAGAACAAGCCTATCATATAGCCTGGCAATACGATACAATTGAGCATTTTATATTTACTTACCCTGTTAAAGGCGATCATCTTTTACCCGCAAACACGCATACCATCAGATGGGAAAATACACTTACCGGTAACCCAACCCTGCAATACAGAACGCCCAATGCTAATTGGCAAACAATAACCAACAATCTTGACCTATCTAAAAAATATTTTCAATGGGTTACGCCTAATCAAACTACAGCAATTCAATTACGCTTATTGAACGGCCAACAAGAATGGTTATCCGATACAGTGAGCCTGTCGCCCAGAATACGCATTAATACTGGGTTTAATTGTGTGGACTCCTTTTTAATTTATTGGCAAAAAGCAGCGGTGGATAGTTACCGGGTTTACCGATTAGGTACCCAATACCTAGAGGCATTTAAAGTAGTTTCAGATACTACTTTAATACAAATGAAGCAAAACAATCCCTACGAATATTTTACAATAGCACCCATTCTTCCCTTTCAAATAAACGGATTAAAAGCGTATACATTTAATTATAAACAGCAACAGGTTGACTGTTATATCAATGCTTTTTTTGCAGACCCTTCGGGCAATAAAAACGCACGTTTAACCCTGCAATTGGGTACCTTATTTGGTGTGGCTAAGGTTGTTTTTGAAAAAAGAACAGCAACCGGTTTTACAGATATTAAAACCTTGACCAATTTTACCAACAAAGAGATAATTACGCTGGAAGCCGCTACCGGCGGACTTAACAGTTATCGTGCCCGTGTAGAATTATTGAATGGACAGGTATATTATACGCAAACAGTATCCGTTTACATATTTGATGGTCAGGCATTTTATCTTTTCCCCAATCCGTTAAAACCTGGTGCCTCCTTACGTTTGTTGGCTGATGATTTTGACGATACGGTCATTCGTTTATATGATGTATTGGGAAGAAAACTTGCAGAACAAAAGATTGACCAATATTTAAACGAAATAAAACTACCGCTTTTGCAAACGGGTATTTATTATGCCATTTTATACAAGTCGGGCAATCGGATACTTAGTCAGACCATTATTGTTCAATAATCATTCTTATATTCTATCACTTCGCTAAGGCAAGTTCCATTTTGCTCAGGCCGCAAGGTCTCGTCATTGCGCCTACGCTGCTTTGGTTTCTGTAAAAATGTGCTACGCATCATTTTTACTGCCTTCGCTTTGCTGGGCACAGCACCCAAAGAGGCGTCTATGCAAAGACTGATGTTAGTTAAGAAGGCATCTTAAATGCTGTATAAAATATAGAATGTTGAATTATTTTCTAAACTTCAAAAATCAAATTTTCAACATTCAACTCAAAATTCAAAATTTCTTGTTCAACATTCAAAATTGAAAAGAGTCCCAGCATGCATCTAATAATCAACCAATCGCTTCCTGCAACAATGCCAATAACCTATTCTGATTTTTAGTCCTAACTAAATTCTGTCCGGGATATTTGCTGCCATAATAAGGATCATTCATCAGGTAATCGTTTAAAAACCTTAACGCCTGCATATAAATTAATACCTCGCCGGAAAAATAAAAATGATCCTTTTCCCAATTACTTAAATGAGGGTTCATTTGAGAGAGAAAGCCATTTTCAATTGACTGCAAAAATGGTTTTCTGATGATGATTTTAGAGAGATCTTTTTCTTCTTCTGAAACCGGACAGACATAAGTCCTGATCATATCGCCCACATCAGAAATATAGAAACCTGGCATCACCGTATCCAAATCTATCACACAAATACCTTTTTGCTGATTGTTAAATAGAATATTACTGATTTTTGTGTCGTGATGGGTTACTCTTTGCTGTGTTTCGGCATGTTGATGAAATTTTTCATACTTTTTTACAATGTCAGATTTTGATTGTAAAAACGAGATTTCTTCCTTAGAATTTTTAATTCTTTCTGCCATTCCATTTTGTTTTGCCAAATCAAATTGATGGTAGCGCAGACTTAAATTATGGAAATCTGGTAGGGTAATCTGTAGTTTAGAAACTTC